>NZ_JBJLSH010000034.1:0-52139 GCF_050871905.1 Kineococcus haloalkalitolerans | reverse complement strand
GGGTCGTCGAAGCGCCGCTGCACCGCGGCGCGCCACGGGCCGAGGAGGACGCACGCGACGAACAGCGCGGCGCCGGGGAGCCCGAGCTCGGCGGCCCGGTGTGCCCGTGGCCGGTCACGACGGGATGCTGCTGAACCTCTCCGGCGCGCACGCCCCGTTCTTCACCCGCAACGTCGTCGTCCTCACCGACTCCGACGGGCGCGCGGGCGTGGGCGAGGTGCCGGGCGGGGAGGCGATCCGCGCCACCCTGGAGGAGTCCGCGCGGCTCGTCGTCGGGCAGCCGGTCTCCCGCTCGCGCAGCCTGCTGCGGGCCGTCACGGCGGAGTTCGCAGGCCGCGACGCCGCCGGGCGCGGGCTGCAGACGTTCGACCTGCGCACCACCGTGCACGTCGTGACGGCGCTGGAGTCCGCGCTGCTCGACCTGACCGGGCAGTTCCTCGGCGTGCCCGTGGCCGAACTGCTCGGGGAGGGCCAGCAGCGCGAGCGCGTGCAGGCGCTGGGGTACCTGTTCTTCGTCGGCGACCGCACCCGCACACCCCTGCCCTACCGATCGCCCGCCGACGAGGGCGACGGCGCCGACGACTGGCAGCGGTTGCGCCACGAACCGGCGCTGGACGCCGACGCCGTGGTGCGCCTGGCCGAGGCCGCGCACGCCCGCTACGGGTTCGCCGACTTCAAGCTCAAGGGCGGCGTGCTGCCCGGCGAGGAGGAGGTCGAGGTCGTCACCGCGCTCGCGCGGCGGTTCCCCGGCGCGCGGGTCACCCTGGACCCCAACGGCGGCTGGCTGCTGGCCGACGCCGTCAGGTACGGCCGGCGCCTGCGCGACGTCCTGGCCTACGCCGAGGACCCGTGCGGCGCCGAGGGCGGGTACTCCGGGCGCGAGGTGATGGCCGAGTTCAAGCGCGCCACCGGGATGACCACGGCCACCAACATGATCGCCACCGACTGGCGCCAGCTCGGGCACGCCGTGCGCGGCAGCGCCGTGGACATCCCGCTGGCCGACCCGCACTTCTGGACGATGGCCGGTTCGGTGCGCGTGGCGCAGTTGTGCCAGGCGTGGGGCCTGACGTGGGGCTCGCACTCCAACAACCACTTCGACGTGTCGCTAGCGATGTTCACCCACGTCGCGGCCGCCGCCCCCGGCGACGTGACGGCCATCGACACGCACTGGATCTGGCAGGACGGGCAGCGCCTGACCCGCGAGCCGCTGCGGATCCGCGACGGGTTCCTGGACGTGCCCACCGCGCCCGGCCTGGGCGTCGAGCTGGACGAGGACCGCCTGGCCGCCGCGCACGAGCTGTACCTGCGCGAGGGCCTGGGCGCCCGCGACGACGCGGCCGCCATGCAGCACCTGCTGCCGGGGTGGGCGTTCGACCCCAAGCGGCCCGCCCTGGACCGCTGAGCCTCACCGGCGGCGGGGCGTGAACACCCCCAGCCCCGCCGCCGCGGCCCACGCCAGCGCGGCCACCCCGCCGGAGGCCAGCGCCAGCCCCGCCGCCCCCGCCAGCGCCCCCACGAGCAGCGGGCCCGCCGCCACCCCGGCGTCGGTGACCAGCCGCCACGCGCCGAGGAACTGCGCCCGCGCCCCCGGCGGGGCGGCGTCCGCCCCCAGCGTCATCACCAGGCCCGCGCTCATCCCGTTGCCCAGCCCCATGACGACGCCCGCGAGGACCACCGACCACGTGCTGCCGGCCAGCGGCAGGACCGCGTGCGCGGCCCCCAGCACCGTCATCGACGGCACCGCGACGGCGACCCGGCCGAAGCGGTCCATCACCGAGCCGGCCGGGTAGAACAGCAGCAGGTCCACGCCGCCGGAGACGCCCACGACGAGGCTCGTGGCGGTCGCGTCCAGGCCGATGTGCTCGCACCACAGCGGCAGGACCGTCTGCCGCGACTGCCGGGCCGCCTGCACGCACAGCGCCGCCACGCCGAGGGTCGCGAGCACGCGGGCGTGGTCGCGCACGACCGCGCGCAGCGTCGCCGGCCGGGCGTCGGGGGCCCCCGCGGCGCCGGGCGGCAGGGGCGGCAGCGGCGGCTCGGGCAGGGCCAGCAGCACCGCGCAGGCCGCCACCACGGCCAGCGCGCCCACCGCGTACGCGCCCGCGGGCCCGGCGACCGCCGTCCCGCCCGCGCCCGCGAACGGGCCGGCGAACAGCCCGGCGCGGCCCACCCCGCCGAGCGTGGACAGCGCCCGCGCCCGCAGCCGCGGCGGCGCCGCGGCCGTCAGGTACGACTGGCGCGCCAGCCCCCACACCGCGCCGGCCGCGCCCAGCAGCAGGACGGCGACCACGAGCGCGGGCACGGTCGGGGCGAGCGCCGTGCCGGCCAGCGCGGCGGCGGTGGCCGCCCCCGCGGTGAGCATGGCCCGGCGCTCGCCCACCCGGGCGACGAGCGCCCCGGCGGGCAGCGCCCCGGCGACCTGGCCGACGCCCAGCAGGGCCACGACGACGGCGGCCACGGCCACCGAGGCGCCCAGCCCGCGCGCGGTGAACGGCAGGACGGGCAGCAGGGCGCCCTGGCTGACGCTGTACAGGCCGGCGGGGGCGTACACCGCCGCGAGCGCCCGCCACGGCGGCCGGTGGTCACGGGCCACCGGCCGATCGTCGCAGCCGGGTCAGCCGGTGCCGTCGGCGGTGCCGCGCGGGGTGCGGCGAGCGCCGTCGAGCAGGCAGTCGGCCCCGGCCGCCGCGATGACGTGCCGCAGGAACGGGCGGACCGTGCGCAGGTGCAGGTGCCCGCCGCAGCGGTCGGCGCGCCGCTGGACCTCCAGCAGCGCGTTGAGGCCCGTCACGTCGCAGAACGACAGGTCGCGGGCGTCGAGGACCACGCGGGCCGGGGCGGCCGGGGTCGCGGTGGCCTGCCGCAGGACGCCGTCGACGACGTCGAGCAGCAGCTCCGCGGTCGTCAGCTCCAGCTCGCCGTCGAGCCGGACGGTCGTCGCCGCGCCGTCGGCGCGGACGTCCAGCGCCAGGTGGCAGGTGGCGGGGGTGCAGGTGGCGGGGTGCGTCGTCACGGGCTCTCGCCCTCCGTCGGGTGGGCGGCCGCGCGGTGCACCGCCCTTGGGTAGGCTGGGTGCACAACCTGCGCGCCACGGTAGCGCGACGCGGCGCGCCCTGACCAGCGAGCAACGTCAGCGGCGCAGGTGGCCCGTGGCCACGAGCTCCTCGGCGACGGTGTGCAGCTTCTGGTTGCGGTCCTGGCTGACCCGCGCGAGCAGCGCGAACGCCTGGTCCGCGGACACCTTGAACCGCTCCATGAGGATGCCCTTGGCCTGGCCGATGACGTCGCGGTGCGTCAGGGCGCGGTGCAGGTGCTCCAGCTTCTGCGCGTCCGCCAGGGCGATGGCCGCGTGGGCGGCGAACAGGCCGCCGACCTCGCGGACGTCCGCGCTCAGCGCCGACGGCTGCGCCGCCATGAGGTTGAGCCCGCCGAGCGTCCCGCGGTCCACGAACAGCTGGAAGCACAGCAGGCTGCGCACGCCCAGGTCGTCGGCGCGCCGGGCCAGGGCCGGCCAGCGGTCCTCGGCGCGCAGGTCGTCGACGAGGACGGTCTCCTCCACGTACATGGCGTCCAGGCACGGGCCCTGCCCCAGCTCCTGCTGCGAGCGGTCGAAGCCGCGGGCGACGTCGGACGTGGCGGCCGCGGACCGCACGTCGCGCCGGTCGTGGACGAGGCTGATCGAGCCGTGCTCGGCGCCCGGTACCGTCCGCACGGCCTGCTCGACGATGCGCTGCATGACCTCCTGCGGGCCCTCCTCGCGCTGCAGCTCGCGCGCGAGCTCGGCGAGGCGGTGGGCGACCGTCCCGATGCCCGTGCTGTCACCGGCCTCCGTGGTCTCCATCCCGCGATGCTGCCCCCCGCGCCCGCCGCGGTCCACCCGTCGACCGCCCCTCCGGCGGGTGCCGCTCCTCCAGGACGCCGGTGTCCAGCACCTGCGCGGCCACGTCGCGCAGCTTGCGGTTGCCGTCCTGGCTCGCCCGGCGCAGGCGGGCCAGGGCCTCGTCGCGGGTGGTGCGCTCCATCGCCATGAGCACCCCGACGGCGGCCCCGATGTCCCGGTTGGAGACCAGCGCCTCCTCCAGGTTGCGCGCACGCACCCGGTGCACGACGACGGCGGTGGCCAGGGCGGCCTGGTCGGCGAGCAGTGCGGCGCGGGCGACGGCGGCTGCGTCGAGCGCGCGGGCCGCCGAGGGGACGCAGTAGAGGTTGAGCGAGCCGGTCGCGGGCACGTGCTCGGCCTCCACGGCGAGCGGGACGGCGAGGACGCCGGTGGCGGGCAGGGGGTGCGCGGTGAGCGCGGGCCAGCGGGGGTCGACGCGCAGGTCGGGCACGACGACGGGGCCGGCCCCCCGCAGCACGTCCACGCAGGGACCCTGCCCCGCCGCGTACTGGGCCTCGTCGACGTCGCAGGCGCGCTCGTCGGTGGCCGCGGCGGTCCAGGTGCGCTGCCCCTGGCGCAGGGACACGCTGGCCCGCTCCACGCCGTCCAGGCCCGCCACCGCCTCGCGGGCGACGGCCTCGAGCAGCCGCCGCTGGTCGTCGACGGCACCGGTCTCCTCGCGCAACCGCCGGACGGCCGCGGCCAGCCGGTCGAACGGGGTGGGGAGCGGGTCCACGGCCGGTGCCTCCTGCACGGACGCCGGGGCTCGAGCTTGAACCGTGGCAGACCGTGAACCTACTAGACGGCCCGTGACGCCGCCCGCTCCGGGCGATCACCCACCGGCTCGAACACGCGTTCGACGCCGTGCCATCCTGAGCGGGTGGCGGGCGGGGGGTGGAGCGCGGCGTACCAGCGCCGCTACGAGGAGGCCCGCCGGCGCGGGGAGCCCTCGCCGTTCGCCGACCCGCCGGCCCCAGCGGCAGCTCCCCCGGCGGCCGCGCCGGTCCTCGAGCGTCCCGGGGGCCGGCACTGCTGGGTGCAGGGCCCGCCGGAGGACCCCGGCCCCTTCCCCGGGCTCCTGCTGGCCTGGCGGCGCGACGGGACGGGCTGGCTGGGCCGCGTCGCCTACGTGCTGCTCGACGAGGAGCAGCGGCCCGTGCTCGTGGACACGTGGGTGGCCGCGGAGCACCTGCGCCCCACCGGCGGGCCGCGCCGCTGACGCTCAGCGCCGGCCGACGGGCACCCGGCGGCGGTCCCCGGCGACGGCGCCGGCGTCGGGTAGGACGACCCGGCGGGCGGCGGGCGGGACGACCACCACGGGCGCGCGCAGGGTGCGCAGCGGCACCCCGGCCAGCCCGCCGGCGCCGCACACGACGAGGTCGCCGACACCCGTGGCCGCCGGCAGCTCCTCGCGCGCGGGCCCGCGCAGCACCGTCCGCGAGCGCACCCCGCCGGTGACCGCGCGCCGGGCGGCCCAGCCTGCGGCGACGTCCTCGCCGGCCGCGTCCGCGGCGGGCACGACGACGAGCCGGCGCGCCGGCGCGAGCACGGCGCCGGGCCCCACGAGCACCAGCGGGACGGGCGCGTGCGGCAGGACCTCGCGCAGCACGTGCCCGTCCCCGGGCCCGTGCGGGCCGACGCGGCGCCCGCACCCGAGCACCAGCAGGTCGGCGCAGGCGGCGGCGACGAGGAGGTTGGTGGCCGCGGTGCCGGTGACGACGGCCGTGGTCACCTCGGGGGCCCGGCCGGGCAGGTGCTCGCGCTCGTCGGCCAGGCACTCGGCCAGCTGCTGCGACGGCAGCGGCGGGCGGGCCGGGCCGGAGACGGGGGGCGGTCCGTGCGGGGGGTCGACGGCGACGACGTGCACGAGGGCGCCGGTCGCCGCGGCGTCCAGCAGGGCCCAGCGCAGGGCCCGCCGGGAGGCACCGGACCCGGAGAAGCCGACGACCGTGCGGGAGGGTCCCCGCAGGTGCTCGTCGTCCTCGTGGTCCCCGCGCGCGCCGCGCGCGTCCCGCTGAGCGTCCACCCGTCCGTCCACGGCCACCGCCTCCTCGCGGTCCGGCGGGTCGCCCCGCCCCGACCTCGATGGTGCGCCTCCGGCGGTCGCGCCACAAGCGGCGCGCGGCGACGGCGAGCCACGCGCGCATACGCACGGTGACGACGAGGGGGCCTCCCCGGTGACCGGACGCCCTCCGTCGTGCGGAAGCCGTCACGCGGAGCCACCATGGCTCGGTGAACGTGTGGACGTCCTTCATGGACCTCGTCCACGTCATCGGCGCCACCGGGTGCGCGCTGCTGACGGTGGGTTTCGCCCTCGACGCCGAGACCGCCCGCGCCGCCTTCTACGCGGTGGTGGCCCTCGCCTTCGCGGCCGCGTTCGTGCGCCGCCGCGCCGCCCGCCGCACCGTGCGTCCCGTCCCGGCCGTCGTCGACCTGCGCGACGGCGTCCGCGCGCCGCAGGAGGGCGCGGCCCGCGGCCGCGAGGCCGCCTGACGCCCCCGCCGCCCGCCCGTCCCGGGCGGCGCACCCGCACCGGCGCGTCGATGATGGCCGCGTGACGACCACCGGCGCCCCGACCCGCACGACGACCCGCACGACGACCGCCGAGCTGCGCGAGCGGCACGTCGGGCCGATGGACAACGTCAGCTACCTGCTGACGTGCCGCGCCACGGGTGCGCAGCTGCTCGTGGACGCCGCGGCCGACACCCCCGCCCTGCTGGACCTCGTGCGCGCGGGGAACCCCTCCGGGCGCCTGGACGCGGTCGTCACCACCCACCGGCACCACGACCACGTCGGCGCGCTGGCCGACGTCCTGCGCGCGAGCGGCGCGCGGTCCCTGGCCGGGGCCGCCGACGCCGGTCACCTGCCGGCGCGGGTGGACCGGCGCCTGGCCCACGGCGACGTCGTCGCGGTCGGCGCCCTGCGCCTGCACGTGGTGCACCTGCGCGGGCACACCCCCGGCTCGGTGGCGCTGGTGCTGCGCACGGCCGGCGACGCGCCGCACGTGTGGACGGGCGACTCGCTGTTCCCCGGCGGGGTCGGGAACACCGGCGGGGACGCGGCCCGGTTCACGTCGCTGCTGGACGACGTGGAGGACCGGCTGTTCGGGCAGCTGCCCGACGAGACGGTCGTGCACCCGGGCCACGGGGCGCCGACGACGCTGGGCGAGCAGCGGCCGCAGCTGGCGGCCTGGCGCGAGCGCGGCTGGTGAGGTCCCGCCCGCCGCGGGGCGGGAGCCCCCTCAGCGGGCGGCGACCGGCTCGTCGAGGGCGGCCCCGCGCATCTCCGGCAGCGTCAGCGCCGCGACGGCCGCGAGCACGAACGCGACGCCGAAGACGACGAACACCAGGCCGCTGCCGCCGGTGCCCAGCAGGAGCGGCACGCTCAGCGGCGCGAGGATGGACGCGATCCGCCCGAACCCGGCGGCCGAGCCGGCGCCGCGCCCGCGCACGGCCGTCGGGTACACCTCGGGCGTCACCGCGTACAGCGCGCCCCACGCCCCGAGGTTGAAGAACGACAGCAGCATGCCGGCGGCGAGGATCTGCCCGCCCGTGCCGGCGTTGGCGTAGGCCAGCGCGGCCACCGCCGACCCGACGAGGAACGTCGCCAGGGTGCTGCGCCGGCCCCACGCCTCGATGAGCCAGGCGGCCAGCGCGTACCCGGGCAGCTGGGCCAGCGTGATGATCAGCGTGAACTCCAGGGACCTGATGACGGAGAACCCGTCGGCCACCAGCAGGCTGGGGATCCACGTGAACGCGCCGTAGTAGCTGAAGTTCACGAAGAACCAGACCGCCCACAGCGCCGCCGTGCGCCGGCGCAGGCCGGGCGCCCAGATCCGCGCGCGCCCGGCGGGCGGCGCCTCCTCGACGAGCACCTCGCCCGTGTGCTTCCTCCCGGCCGACGCCTCGAACTCCCGGACGACGCGCTCGGCCTCCTCGGTGCGGCCCTTGGACAGCAGGAACCGCACCGACTCCGGCAGCCCGCGTCGCACCACCACCGCGTACACGGCGGGGGCGGCGCCGACGGCCAGCGCCCAGCGCCAGCCGTCGTCGGAGGCGGGCACCAGCAGGTACCCGATGAGCGCGGCCAGCGTCCACCCCACGGCCCAGAACGCCTCCAGGACCACGACGACGCGGCCGCGGATCCGCTTCGGGGCGAACTCGCTGACGAGGGTGGAGGCCACGGGCAGTTCCGCGCCCAGGCCCAGGCCGATGACGAACCGGAACACCAGCAGCGCCGCGACCGACCACGACAGCGCCGCCGCCCCCGTCGCCAGCCCGTACACCAGGAGGGTGAGGGCGAACACCTGGCGGCGGCCGATGCGGTCGGCGAGCAGTCCGCCCAGGCTGGCGCCGATCGCCATGCCCGCGAACCCGACCGCGGGGATCAGCGACAGCTGCCCGGGCGTCAGCCCCCACTGCACGGTGAGGGCGACCATGATGTAGGCGACGAGGCCGACGTCCATGGCGTCCAGCGCCCAGCCCACCCCGGAGCCGACGAGGAGCTTGCGGTGCTTGCCGGTGAACGGCAGGTCGTCGAGGCGCTGCGAGGCCGTCAGGCCCGGGCTGGTCGGCACCGCAGCACGGTACCCACCCCGCGCCGCACCGTCGCGCTACACCGTCGCGACGGAGCCGGAGTCGACGCGGTAGTCGCTGCCGTTGACGAAGCTGGCCCGCTCGGAGACGAGGAACGCGACGACGGCGGCGACCTCGTCGGCGCGCCCGCGCCGGCCGGCGGTGATGGACGGCCGCTCCTCGCGCAGGAACCCGGCGACGGCCTCGTCGAAGCTCGTCCCCTCCTCGTCGGCGCGCTTCGTCATCATCGCGTCGGTCATCGGCGTCTCGATGAACGCCGGCGAGACGGTGTTCACCAGCACGCCCTCGCTGCCGTACGTCTTGGACAGCCCCTTGGCGAACGTGCGCACGGCGGCCTTCGCGGCGCAGTAGGGCAGCTCGTCGGGGTAGGGCTGCACGGCGTCCTCGGAGGCCAGCAGGACGACGCGGCCCCACCCGCGCGAGCGCATCGCGGGCAGGAAGGCCCGCACGACGCGCACGGCGGCGAAGAAGTCCGTCTCGAAGGTGCTGCGCCAGCCCTCCTCGTCGACCTCGTGGAACAGTCCCTGCGCGCCGGTGATCCCCGCGGCGTGCACGAGGACGTCGGGATCGCCGGCAGCGGCGGTCACCTCGCGGTGCAGGCGCTGCACGTCCTCGGCGACGGTGAGGTCGGCGGCCACGGCGACCACCTCGCCGGGCAGGTCGGCGGCCGCGGCGCGCAGCCGGTCGGCGTCGACGTCGGTGACGGCGACGCGCACGCCCTCCTCGAGCAGCAGCTTGGCCGTGCACCAGCCGATGCCGGAGTCGGCGCCGGTGACGAGCGCGGTGCGTCCTGCGATCCCCAGGTCCATGAGCGGCACGCTAGGCAGCCGCGGCGACCCGCGCGCGCCGAGCCGCGGGCGGGTGGCGGCCGGGCTAGCCTCCGGTGCGGCCGGTGCGACGGCCCCGGGCGCGCGCGGTGGTGACGCCCGGACCGGCGGCGGGAGGGGGCGCGCGGTGGAGCCGAGCGAGGTCCACGGGTTCAACTACGCCGGGTCCTGGGGATCCTCCGGCCTGGACCTGTGGGAGCACCACGACCACGGCCGGATGGCCGTGGAGGTGGCCCGCGGCAAGGCCGCCTTCCCCGGCTGGAACACCGCCCGCTGGTGGCTCTCGCACGAGGCGTTCCAGCGCGACCCGGTCCGCTTCCTGGCGAACCTCGACGCCGGGCTGGGCCTGTTCGCCGCGCACGGGATCGCCGTGGTCCCGGTGCTGTTCAACCGCTGGCGCGACCCGGTCTGCGACTTCGGGGGTGTGCCGCTGGACCACCTGCTGCCGCACGCCAGCGCCTGGACCCGGGCCGACGACCTGTTCGCCGACCCGCTCGCCGACGACGACGCGGTCGCGCCCGTGCAGCGGATCTTCCGCCGGTACCTGGCCGAGGTGGTCGGCGCCCACGCCGGCGACGAGCGGATCTGGGCCTGGGACCTGTGCAACGAGCCGCTGATGGGCGCCTACGTCCACGACGAGGACAGCCCGCTGCGCGCCGCCGAGCTGCGCTGGCTGGCCTGGTGCCGCGGGGTCGTGCTGGAGGCCGGGGCGCGCCAGCCGCTGACGATCGGCAACTGGGCCGACCTCGCGCCGCTGCGGGCCACCGAACCGCTCAGCGACGTCCTCGGGTTCCACCCGTACTGGATGTGGCAGGGCATCGGGCCGGAGGAGCACGTGCACACGCGGGAGGGTTTCGCGGCCTACCTCGACGAGTGCGTCGCGTTCGCGGACTCGGTCGGAAAGCCCCTGTACGCCAGCGAGACCGTGTGGGGCGCGCGCGACGACGCCCGGCACGTGGAGGTGATGCGGTACACCCTCGGCCAGCTGCGCGCCCGCGGCATCGGGTACACCGTGCACGCCCTGCACCACAGCCGGGTCGCCGACCTGCACCGCGACGAGCACGGCCCCGTCGGGCACCCGGAGCACCTGCACTTCCTCGAGGCCGACGGCAGCGTGCGGCCGGGGCACGAGGCGTTCAACGAGTTCGCCCCGCCGTCCGCGGCCGGCTGACCCGCGGCGTCAGCGCGGCGCGCGCCGCCACAGCGGCCGGGGCGTGGCGCGCATGGCCGTCGCCAGCGCCTGCAGGGCCGGCGGGACCCACACGCTCCCCCGGCCGGCGCGCAGGGCGGCGACGACGGCGTCGGCGACCTGTCCGGGAGTGCTGGACAGCGGCGCGGGGTCCATGCCGGTGGTCATGCGGCCCACGACGAACCCGGGACGCACCAGCAGCAGGTGCACGCCGCTGCCGGCCAGGGCGTCGGCCAGGCCGCTGGCGAAGCCGTCGAGGCCGGCCTTGGCCGAGCCGTAGACGTAGTTCGCGCGGCGCACCCGCCACCCGGCGATCGAGGAGAACACGACGAGCCGCCCGGCGCGCAGCGGGCGCAGGAGGTTCGCCAGGTGGGACAGGACGCTGACCTGCGCGACGTAGTCGGTGTGCACGACGGCCAGCGCGTGCGCGGGGTCGCGCTCGGCGCGCGCCTGGTCGCCCAGGACGCCGAAGGCGACGACGGCGTCCACGGCGCCGTGCCGGGCGACGACGTCGGCCAGCAGCGGCCCGTGCGCGGTGACGTCGTCGGCGTCGAACTCCAGCGTCTCGACCTCGCGGGCGCCGGCGTCGAGCAGGCGGCGGCGCTCGGCGTCGAGGTCGTGGCTGCGCCGGGCGGCGAGCACCACCGTCGCCGCGCCGTCGCGGACCAGCCGCTCGGCGACCTCCAGCCCGATCTCGCTGCGCCCGCCCAGCAGCAGCACCGTCCCGCTCGTCGCGCTCACGCGGCCCACCCAACCATGCACGGAGACCTGGGAACGTCTGCGGGGCGCGTCAGGGCACGGGCAGCTCCTCGACCCGCGCGACGAGGTGGACGCGCGCCGGGCGGTCCTCGCGCGGGCGCCCGCGCACCACGGTGCTCCAGCCGCCGCCGTCGCGGGCGACGACGTGCTCGACCGTGGCCGGCAGCAGCAGCGGCGCGGCGAACTCCACGTCGGCGCGCACCCGCTCCGGCAGCGGGTCCAGCGCGGCCAGGCTGCGCGAGGCCGTCCACAGCCCGTGCGCGATCGCCCGGCGGAACCCGAACAGCCGCGCGGCGGGAGCGGCGAGGTGGATGGGGTTCACGTCCCCGCTCAGCGCCGCCCAGCGCCGACCCGTGCCGGCGTCCACGCGCCACTGCGCGACGGCGCCGCGCTCGGGCCGCGGCAGCGGGTCGTCCTCGCGCGCGGGCGCGCCGGGCACCCGCACGCCCCGCGCCAGGTAGCGGCTGCGCCCCTCCCACGAGGCCGGGCCGAGCGGGTCGTCGCCGGGCCCGCGGACCTCGGTGACGACGTCCACGAGGGCGCCGCGCCGGTGCGGGCGCATCCCCGTGGCGCGCACGGCGACGTCGAACCCCGCCGCGCCCGCCAGGCCGTCCTCCAGGAGCAGCGCGCGGCGCTGCGCGAACCGCTGGTGCACGTGCACCAGGCCGAGCAGGCGGAACGGGAACGGCTCGGAGACCAGCAGGTCCACCTGCAGGCCGAACCCCAGCAGGTGGCCGAACGGCAGCGGCAGCCGGTCGCGCAGCGGGGTGCCCGTCTCGCGGCAGAACGCCGCGAGGCGGTCGACGTCGGCGCGCACGCCGTGCTGCACGTACCGGGTGCGCGGCAGGTCCACCGCGCGCTCGGCGCTGCGGCGCAGCAGGGAGCGCGCGTAGCTGCGCGCCAGGGCGGGGGCGACGGTGGTGCGGGAGGCAGTGGTGGCGCGGGAGGCGAGGCTCACGTCAGGCCCCCACGAGGTTCTGCCCGCACACCCGCAGGACCTGGCCGTTGACGCCGCCGGCGTCGGGCTGGGCCAGGAAGGCCACGGCCTCGGCGACGTCGACGGGGAGCCCGCCCTGCTGCAGGCTGCTGGCGCGCCGGGCGACCTCGCGCGCCACGAACGGCATGGCCGCCGTCATCGCGGTCTCCACGAAACCCGGCGCGACGGCGTTGACGGCGAACCCCCGGGCGGCCAGCGGCCCGGCCTGCGCGCGCACGAACCCCACGAGCCCGGCCTTGCTGGCCGCGTAGTTCGTCTGCCCCCGCGCGCCCGCCAGCCCGTTGACCGAGGACAGGCACACGAACCGGGCGCCGGGCGCGAGCGCGCCGTCGGCGGCGAGCAACCCGTCGGTCAGGCGCAGCGGCGCGCGCAGGTTCACGTCGAGGACCTGCCGCCAGGCGCGGTCGTCGAGGTTCACGAACGAGCGGTCGCGGGTGACGCCGGCGTTGTGGACGACGACGTCGGCGCCGCCGAAGCGGCGGGCCAGGTGCTCGGCCAGCACGCGCGGGGCGTCGTCGGCGGTGACGTCCAGGTGCAGGGTGGACCCGCCGACGCGGTTGGCGACGGCGGCCAGGGCCTCGCCCGAGGCGGCCAGGTCGGCGCACACGACGTGCGCGCCGCCGCGGGCCAGCACCTCGGCGGTGGCGGCCCCGATGCCCTGCGCCGCACCGGTGACGACCGCGGTGCGGACGGCCCGGTCGGGCACCGGGCCGGGAGCGGGCGCGACGTCGAGGACCTGCCCGGACACGTACGCGGCGCGCGCGGAGGCCAGGAACAGCAGCGGGGCGCGCAGCGCGTCACCGGCGCCCTCGGCCACCCGCAGCAGGTTCACGGTGGCCCCGCCGCGGGTCTCCTTGCCCAGCGAGCGGGAGAACCCCTCCAGGCCCTGCTGCACGGCGGCGGCCTCCACGCCGGGCGCCTGCGCCGGCGGGGTCCCCAGCAGCAGCACGCGCCCGCCGCGGGCCAGGCGCCGGAACGCCGGGGCCAGCGGGGCTCGCAGCGCCGCCAGGTCGTCGACCGTGCGCGCGGCGCTGGCGTCGACGACGACGGCACCGAGCCGTTCCTCCTCCTCGGGCAGCTCCTCGAGCGCGGCGGCGCCGGCCGCGCGCAGCCAGCCGCGCACCGCCGGCAGCAGCGGGGCGGCACCCGTCCCGAGCAGCAGCGCGGGCCCGGTGAGCAGTTCCTGCCCGGGTTCCCAGCGCCGCAGCGCGGGTGGCTGCGGCACGCCGGCGCGCGCCGCCAGCGGGTTCTGCAGCAGCACCGAGGCGTCCACCGCGCTCCTCCTCGTCCTCGTCGTCCCCACGGGGTCCCCCCTCACCGCTCCACGACCGCGGCCACGCCCTGCCCGCCGGCCGCGCAGACCGAGATCAGCGCCAGGCCGCCGCCGCGCTCGGCGAGCAGCTTGGCCGTCGTGGCGAGGATCCGCGCACCGGTCGCCGCGAACGGGTGCCCCGTCGCCAGCGAGGACCCGGTGACGTTCAGCCGCGAGCGGTCGACGGTGCCCAGCGGGCCGTCAAGGCCCAGGCGCTCGCGGCAGAACTCCGCGTCCTCCCAGGCGGCCAGGGTCGCCAGCACGGTGGAGGCGAACGCCTCGTGGACCTCCACGACGTCGAAGTCCTCCAAGCGCAACCCGTTGCGCCGCAGCAAGCGCGGGACGGCGTGCACGGGCGCGGTGAGCAGTCCCTCGCCGGCGCGCGCGTGGTCGACGGCGGCGGTCTCCGCGTCCACCAGGTGCGCCAGGACGTCCAGGCGGCGCTCGGCGGCCCACTCGTCGGAGGCGAGCAGGACGGCGGCCGCGCCGTCCGAGAGCGGGGTGGAGTTCCCGGCCGTCATGGTGGCCGCGCCCTGGCCCGCCTCCTCCAGGCGCCGGCCGAAGACGGGGCGCAGGCCGGCCAGCTTCTCGGCGGTGGTGTCCGGGCGCAGGACGTCGTCGCGGCGCACCCCGAGGTAGGGGGTGAGCAGGTCGTCGAAGAACCCGCGCTCGTAGGCCGCGGCGAGGTTGCGGTGGCTGGCCAGGGCCAGGGCGTCCTGCTCCTCGCGCCCGACGCGGTGCTCCAGCGCGGTGCGCGCGGCGTGCTCGCCCATCGACAGGCCGGTGCGCGGTTCGGCGTTGCGCGGCGGCGCGGGACGCAGCTGCCCGGGGCGCAGGCCCGCCAGCGCCTTGAGCTTCGCGGCGGGCGTGCGGGCGCGCGACAGCTCCAGCAGGACGCGCCGCAGCCCCTCGTCGACGGCGATCGGGGCGTCGCTGGCGCTGTCGGCGCCGGCCGCGATCCCCGCCTCGACCTGCCCGAGGGCGATCTTGTCCGCGACCGTCACGGCCGCCTGCAGGCTCGTCGCGCACGCCTGGGAGACGTCGTGGGCGGGGGTGGCCGGGTCCAGCGCGGTGGACAGCAGCGCCTCGCGGGTGATGTTCAGGTCGCGGCTGTGGCGCAGGACCGCGCCGCCGACGACCTCGCCGAGGCGCTCGCCGGCCAGCCCGTACCGGGCGACGAGGCCGTCGAGGGCGGCGGTCATGAGGTCCTGCGCGGAGGCCCGCGCGTAGGCGCGGCCGGCGCGGACGAAGGGCGTGCGGTTGCCCCCGACGATCGCGGCGCGGCGCACCGGTCGGGGGGCGGGGCGGTCGGGCACGGGGCCTCCTCGTCGAGCGCGGCGTGAACACGACCAAGCTAACAGGTACTTCGGGTACCGGATACCCGGTGGAACGGGTACCGTCGAGACGTGGACGCCGCTCCCGACACCGCCGTCGCCCCGCCGCCCGGCGCGCCCGCCCGCGCCGACGGGCGCCGCACCCGCTGGGCCGAGCACCGCCGCGCCCGCCGCGAGGAGCTGGTCACCGCGGCCCTGCGCGCCATCACCCGCCGCGGCGCGGGCATCGGCATGGACGACCTGGCCGCCGAGGCCGGCACCAGCAAGACGGTGCTGTACCGGCACTTCTCCGACAAGGAGGACCTGTACCTGGCGGTGGCCAGCCGGGTGAACCGGCGCATCGTGCGCGAGCTGCGCAGCGCCGTGGAGGCGGCCGGGTCCCCCCGCGAGGGGCTCGCGGCCATCGTCACCACGTACCTGCGGCTGGTGGAGAAGGACCCGGAGGTCTACCGGTTCGTCGTCTCGCACCCGTTCCTGGACCGCCCGGCGCAGCGCGACCCCGTCCAGCACCTGACGGGGGTGGTCGCCGACGAGACCGCCACCGCGATCACCGCGCACCTGCGCGCCGCCGGCTCCACCTCGGCGGCCACCGACGTCCTCGCCCACGGCGTCGTCGCGATGATCCGCGCCGCCGCCGACCGCTGGATCTCCACCCCCGACCGCCCCGACGCCGACGCCGTCGCCCGCGACCTCACCGACCTCGCCTGGGGCGGCCTGGCGACGTTCCTGGACAGCACCCGCGCCGCACCGCAGGAGGACCGATGACGACCACCGACGTGCCCGTGACCACCCCCGCCGCGCCCGCCGCGGCGGTCCCGGCGGCCCCGGCGGTCCCGGCGCCGGAACCCGCCCCGCCGCTGCCCGTGGACCCCGAGGAGCTGCGCCGGTTCCTCGACGGCCGGTTCGCCGACGCCCGCGAGGAGTTCCGCCGCACGGTCCCGCTGGACTTCTTCGCCCCCGTCGACCACCTGAGCACCGCGCAGGTGCGCGACCTCACCCGCGAGCGCCTGCGCCGCATCGCCGAGATCGGCGGGCACGAGCAGGGTTTCTCCTCCCGCCACGGCGGCGCCGACGCGCCCGGCGCCCAGGTGGCGCAGTTCGAGATGCTCGGGTTCGCCGACGCCTCCCTGATGATCAAGTCCGGGGTGCAGTGGGGCCTGTTCGGCGGCGCCGTGCAGGCCCTGGGCACCGAGCGCCACCACGCCGAGCTGCTGCCGAGGCTGCTGCGCCTGGACCTGCGCGGCTGCTTCGCGATGACGGAGACCGGGCACGGGTCCGACGTGGCCTCCCTGCGCACCACCGCCACCTACGACCCGGCGACGCAGGAGTTCGTCGTCCACACCCCGGACCCCTCGGCGCGCAAGGACTACATCGGCGGCGCCGCCGAGGACGCCGAGGTCGCCGTCGTGTTCGCCCAGCTCGTCACCGGCGGCGAGCGCCGCGGCGTGCACGCGTTCCTCGTGCCCCTGGTCGTCGACGGCGCCCCCGCGCCCGGCGTCCACCGCGAGGACGACGGCCGCAAGATGGGCCTGAACGGCGTCGACAACGGCCGGCTGTCCTTCGACGCCGTGCGCGTGCCGCGCGAGAACCTCCTGGACCGCTACGCGCAGGTCGCCCCCGACGGCACGTACTCCAGCCCGATCGCCAGCGCGGCCTCCCGGTTCTTCACCATGCTCGGCGCGCTCGTGAAGGGCCGCGTCAGCGTCTCCGGCGGCGCGATCAGCCAGACGAAGGTCGCGCTGACCATCGCGCTGCGCTACGCCGAGCACCGCCGGCAGTTCGCCCGCCCCAGCGCCGCCGACGGCGGCAGCGGCGAGGAGGTCGTGCTGCTGGACTACCTGGCCCACCAGCGCCGCCTGCTCGTGCCGCTGGCCGCCACGTACGCGCTGAGCTTCGCCCAGGACGAGCTGCTGGGCGAGATGGACGAGCTGCTGCGCGTGCAGCTGGCCGGCGAGGAGGCCGAACCCACCCGCCAGCGGGCGTTCGAGGGCCTGGCCGCGGCGATGAAGGTGGCCTCCACCTGGCACGCGACCCGCACCATCCAGACGTGCCGGGAGGCGTGCGGCGGCCACGGGTACCTCTCCAGCAGCCGCCTGCCGCAGCTGAAGGCCGACACCGACGTGTTCACCACGTTCGAGGGCGACAACACCGTCCTGTCGCAGCTGGTCGCCAAGGGCCTGCTGACCTCCTACGCGCAGCAGTTCAACGACCTGGACACCCTGGGGATGGCGCGCTTCGCGACCCGCGACCTCGTCACCACGATCGCCGGGCGCAGCCCCGCGCGCTCGCTGGTGGCCGACATCGTCTCCAGCGGCCGCGCCGGGGACGAGCTGCACGACCGCGAGTGGCAGCTGCGGATGCTCGCCGAGCGCGAGGAGCACGTCGTGGAGTCGCTGGCCAAGCGGGTGCGCCGCGCGCGCCAGCGCCCGGCCGAGGAGGCGTTCACGGCGCTGGACGACCTCAACGACCACCTGCTGCTGGCGGCCCGCGCGCACACCGACCGCGTGGTCGCCGACGCGTTCGCCGCGGCCGTCGTGCGCGCGGAGGACCCCGCGGTGGCCTCGCTGCTGGGGCAGGTCCTGGACCTGCACGTCCTGGCGCTGCTGGAGCAGGAGAAGGGCTGGTACCTGCAGCACCGGCGGATGACGCCCGCGCACGCCAAGGCCCTCACCCACACCGTGAACGCCGCCTGCCGCGGCCTGCGCCCGCACGTGGGCACCCTGCTGGCGGGTTTCGGGATCCCCGACGCGTGGCTGGCGTCCTCGCTGGTGCCCGCCGGACAGGACGCGGACGTCCCGGCGTAGCGCGCCGGACGCGGCTCCCGGCGAGCACGGGGCCGGCGCGGTCCGGCTCGCCGGAGCCGGTCCCGGCTGCCCCGTCCGGGCGCTCGACGCCGCGCCCGCGCGGGGGCATCCTCGAGGTGTGGAACCCGCCGGCGTCGAGGACGAGCCGCGCCCGCCCGCGCGCCTGCCCGTGCGCGCCGGCGTGGTCGTCGACCGCGACCGTCCCGGCCGCGCCCTGCGGGTGACCGCCCACCCCGACGACGACCGGGTCGTGCTGTCCACCTGGCAGGACGAGCGGTGCGTGACCACCGTGCGGCTGGACCGCACCGACGTCGTCCAGCTGCTCGCGGCCCTGGGGATCGCCCTGCTGCCCCGGCCCGAGGAGGGCGGCGACCGCGGGGAGCCGACCGGCTGAGGCGCGCCGGTCAGCCGTCGCGCGTCCCGACGACGACGAGGGTCGTGGCGTCGGCCTCGCGCGGCTCCAGCGCCGCGGCGGCGGCCTCGTCCACGACCGCCCGCGCGGTGGCGGCGGGCAGGCCGTCCAGCAGCGCGCCGGCGGCCGTGCCGGCGGCGGCGTCGCGCACGGCTTCCGGCGTGACCCGCAGGCGGGCGGGGTGCCGGTGCACGACCGGGTCCCGGACGCCCACCGCGGCCGCCCACGCGGTCAGCCCCTCCTCGGTGCCCAGCGCGTGCGGCAGGGACCGCGGCTCCGGCGGTCCCTCGCCCCGGGCACGCGCCGCCGCGGCGGCCAGCGGCTGCACGAGCTCCGTGAGCGCGCCCTCGGCCCACACGCCCACGCACAGGCGCCCGCCGGGGCGGGCCCGGGTGAGCAGGTGCCGGCCCGCGGCGTGGAGGTCGGGCAGGAAGAAGACCCCGAGGACGCAGACGACGAGGTCGTAGGCGCCCTCGTCGCCGAAGGCGAGGACGTCCGCGTGGTGGGCGCGCAGGGCGGGCAGGTCGCGCGCCCGCTCGGCGGTCAGCGCGACGAGCGGTGCGGCCAGGTCGACGGCGTCGACGCGGCCGCCGGGACCGACGGCCCGGGCCAGGAGGACGGAGGCCGCCCCGGCGCCGGCGCAGGCGTCGAGGACGAACTCCCCCGCGCGGGGTGCCGCGTCGGCCACGGCCGCCGACGACACCGGGTCCCACAGCTGGGCCGACAGGCGGTCGAAGGCCGCGGCGTCCTGGAACCAGCGCGCTGCTCCGGCGTCCACCGTCCGAGCCTAGCTGCGAACGCTTCTCAGCGGTGGCTCCTCGTCCAGGCCAGGAGCCGCTCGACCGGCCAGGTGTTGACGACCCGCTCGGCCGGCACCCCGCACTCCTGCGCCCGCGCGCAGCCGTACGCCTGCCAGTCCAGCTGCCCGGGGGCGTGCGCGTCCGTGCTCACCGCGAACAGGCACCCCTCCTCGACCGCCCGCCGCAGCAGCGCCCGCGGCGGGTCCAGCCGCTCCGGCCGGCAGTTCACCTCCACCGCCACCCCCCGCTCGGCGCAGGCGGCGAAGACGGCGCCGGCGTCGAAGGCGCTGGGCGGGCGAGCGCCCGACCCGGCGCTGCCGTGCCCGCCGGTCAGCAGCCGGCCGGTGCAGTGCCCCAGGACGTCCACCCCGCCGCCGCGCACGGCCGCCAGCAGCCGTCGGGTCATCACGTCCGCCGGCGAGCGCAGCCCCGAGTGCACGGAGGCGACCACGACGTCCAGGCGCGCCAGCACGTCGTCCTCGCAGTCCAGCGAACCGTCCGCCAGCACGTCGACCTCGATGCCCGCCAGGAGCCGGAACGGCGCCAGCGGCGCGGCCAGGGCGGCGACCTCCTCCAGCTGGCGCTCGCGGCGCTCGCGGGACAGCCCGCGCGCCACGCGCAGCCGCGCGGAGTGGTCGGTGACGGCCAGGTACTCGTGCCCCAGCTCCCGGGCGGTCGCCGCCGTCTCGGCCAGCGGGCTGCCACCGTCGCTGGCGTCGGTGTGGGCGTGCAGGTCACCGCGCAGCGCGGCGCGCAGCTCCTCCCCGCCGCTCGCCAGCGGCCCCGCCCCCTCCTCCAGCCGCCGCAGCCGCTCCGGCACCCGGTCCGCGGCCGCCTCGGCGGCCACGGCCGCCGAGGCGGGGCCCACACCGCGCACCCCGGTGAGGGTGCCGTCGGCCAGCAGGCGCTCCAGCTCCCCCGGCCCCAGCGCGGCCAGGGCGTCCGCGGCGCGGCGGAACGCGCGCACCCGGTGGGTGTCGGCGCGCGAGCGCTCCAGCAGGAACGCGGTGCGCTGCAGCGCCCGCACGGCGTCCGGCACGGGGCCGAGCACGGGGTCCACCACCCGCCCCCTCCCCCCCCGGTCCCGAGGTGCGCCGGACGGGCCGACTCTGCACCATCGCAGGGTGCCCCGCCTGCGCCGCGTGTCCAGCTCGTCGCCCGGCTTCACGCGCCGGCGGCGCGGGCGCGGCTGGTCCTACCTCGACACCCGCGGCGAGCTCATCGCCGACCCGGACGTCATCGCCCGCATCGACGCCATCGCCATCCCGCCGGCCTACCGGGACGTGTGGATCTGCCCGTTCCCCAACGGCCACCTGCAGGCCGTCGGCACCGACGACCGCGGCCGGCGCCAGTACCGCTACCACGAGGAGTGGCGCCGCCGGCAGGACCGCGCCAAGCACGAGCGCGTGCTCGAGGTCGCCGACCACCTGCCCGCCGCCCGCGAGGTGGTCGAGCAGCACCTCGCCCTGCCGGGGATGCCGCGCGAGCGGGTGCTGGCCGCGGCGTTCCGGCTGCTGGACCTCGGGTTCTTCCGCGTGGGCGGGGAGAGCTACGCGGACGAGAACGGCTCCTACGGGCTGGCGACCCTGCGCAAGGAGCACGTCCACCAGCGCGGCGACGACCTGGTCTTCTCCTACGTCGCCAAGTCCGGCAAGGACCGCCACCTCGTGGTCTCCGACCCGGCGGTGCGCGAGGTGGTGCGCTCCCTCAAGCGCCGCCGCGGCGGCGGGGACGACCTGCTGGCGTGGAAGGAGGGCGGCCGCTGGCACGACGTCACCAGCGCCGACGTCAACGCCTACCTGCACGAGGTCGTCGGGCCGGACGTGTCCGCCAAGGACTTCCGCACCTGGCACGCGACGGTGCTCGCGGCCGTCGCCCTGGCGGTGTCGGTGCCCGCGGCGACCAGCGCGACGGCGAAGAAGCGGGCGGTCACGCGCGCCTGCACGGAGGTCTCGGAGTACCTGGGCAACACGCCGTCGGTGGCCCGCAGCAGCTACATCGACCCCCGGGTGATCGACCTGTTCGACGACGGCGTGACGATCGAGCCGGCGCTGCGGCTGCTCGGCGAGGACGCCTCCTTCGGCCACCCCGCCACCCACGGCGGTGTCGAGCGGGCCGTGCAGGCGCTGCTGCGCGAGGAGCCCGTCAGCGGCACGCCCCTGCTGAGCGCTGCGAGCGCCGAGGAGGCCGCGGCCGCGGCGACGGGCGGGCCGGGGACGACCGCCGCCTGAGCGGCGTCGGCTGCCAGCCCCTATGCTGGGCGGGCCTTCCCTGCGGCTCGCCGCGGGGCAGGTGCGCGTCCCGCCCTCATCGTCTAGCGGCCTAGGACGCCGCCCTTTCAAGGCGGTAGCACGGGTTCGAATCCCGTTGGGGGTACGCGAGCGGATCGTCCTGAGCCCGGACGGGCGAGGGGTGTCACGAGCACTCCCCGCGACCGGGTAAGGTTGTCCCCGCAAGCCAGCAAGACCAGCAAGTCCGGTCTCTCTGAGGCCCCGTAGCGCAGTTGGTTAGCGCGCCGCCCTGTCACGGCGGAGGTCGCGGGTTCGAGTCCCGTCGGGGTCGCTCGTCGTGCCGGTTCCACCGGCCCGGCACGGCCAGGTAGCTCAGTTGGTAGAGCGTCCGACTGAAAATCGGAAGGTCAGCGGTTCGACCCCGCTCCTGGCCACCGTGGCACCACCCCGAGGCCCCTCCGCAGGAGGGGCCTTCGTCGTCCCCGGGACCGGCGCGGGTAGCGTCGCCGCGTGCCCGCCTCCCCCGCCGACCTGCCCACCGCCGCCGTCGTGCCCGCGGCCGTCCTCACCGGCTACGTCGTCGGCCGCCGCACCGGCGCCCGCCCGCTGGCGGGGGTGGCGCTGGCCGCCGGCCTGGTGCAGGCCGTGCCGCGCTGGTCGCGGCACTCCCCCGTCCTCGCGGCCGCTCTCGCGCTGGGCACGGTGGCCCTCGTGGGCGCCTCCCACCCGCTGGCCCGGCGCACCGGGCCCTGGCCGGCGGTCCTGACGACGACCGCGGCCGCCGCGGGGCTGGCCGCGGTCGGCGACCGGCTCAGCGCCTAGGCCGGTTCAGGCGCGCACCGCGGTGAGGTCGCGCACCTGCGCGTAGCGCTCGCGCACCGCGGGCAGCGGGTCCGCCTCGTAGGTCGTGGACGCGGTCAGCTCCCACGCCGGCGGAGCGTCCCCGCCGGCCAGGACCCACGCGGCCTGCCGGGCGGCGCCGTCGGCGACGTACTCGCCGGGCTCGGGCACCACGACGGGCCGGCCCAGGACGGCCGGGGCCAGGCAGCGCACGGCCTCCGAGCGTGCGCCGCCGCCCACCAGGACGACGCGCTCGACGGCCACGCCCTGCGCGACGAGCGCGTCCAGGCCGTCCGCCAGCCCGCACAGCAGGCCCTCCACGGTGGCGCGGGCCAGGTGCGCGGGCGTGCTGGTGGCCAGGGTCAGCCCGTGCAGGGCGCCGGTGCTGTCCGGCCGCACGGGGGTGCGCTCGCCCTCCAGGTAGGGCACGAGGACCAGCCCGCCGGAGCCAGCGGGCGCGGACAGCGCCAGCCGGGACAGCTCGGCGTGGTCGACGCCGAGCAGCGCGGCGGCGGCGTCCAGCACGCGCGCCGCGTTGAGCGTGCACACCAGCGGCAGGTACCGGCCCGTCGCGTCGGCGAAGCCGGCGACCAGGCCGCTGGCGTCGTGGGTGGGGGTGTCGCTGACGGCGCTGACGACCCCCGAGGTCCCGATGGACACGACGACGTCGCCGGTGCGGGCCCCCACCCCGAGGGCGGCGGCCATGTTGTCGCCCGTGCCCGGCCCCAGGACGGCACCACGGGTCAGCGGCGAGGACGTCTCACCGGCCCGCTCGGCCGGGCCGAGGACGTCGGGCAGCCGGGGGCGCGAGCCGAACGCCCGCTCCAGCAGGTCGTGCCGGTAGGTGCCCGCGGCCGGGTCCCAGTAGCCGGTGCCGCTGGCGTCGCCGCGGTCGGTGACCAGCCGGTCCCCGCCGCCGGCGAGGCGGTGGGTCAGCCAGTCGTGCGGCAGGCACACGGCGGCCGTGCGGCGCGCGGCGTCCGGCTCGTGCTCGGCGACCCAGCGCAGCTTGGTGATCGTGAACGAGGCCACGAGGACGCTGCCGACCTGCTCGGCCCACGCCCCGGGCCCGCCGAGCTCGGAGGTCAGGTCCTCGGCGGCGCCGGCGGAGCGCCCGTCGTTCCACAGCAGGGCCGGGCGGACCACCTCACCGGCCTCGTCCAGCAGCACCGAGCCGTGCTGCTGGGCGCCGACCGCGAGGGCGTCCACGTCCCCCAGGCCGCCGGCGTCGGCGACGGCGCGCTCGAGAGCGCTCTCCCACGCGGCGGGGTCCACCTCCGTCCCCGCGGGGTGCTTGGCGGTCCCGCTGCGCAGCAGCGCACCGCTCGTCGCGTCGCGCACGACGACCTTGCAGGACTGCGTCGAGGAGTCGATCCCGGCCACCGTCGGCATGGCGCACAGCCAACCAGACGGCGGCGGGCGCACCGACCACGGCCGCGGGAGTGACGCACGCCACACGGGGGCGGTGCTCCGTCCGGGCCGGTGCACCGCGACCGGGATGCCGGAAGCTCTCGCGGGCATGTACCGTTGAGGGCACGGAGAGATGACAGTGACTCCGGGGCGCGCTCAGCCTGCCCCGGCCGACGCGCGAGGGGGTCGACGCCATGGGGCGCGGCCGTCAGAAGGCCAAGCAGACGAAGGTCGCTCGGCAGCTGAAGTACTTCAGCCCGCAGACCGACTACAACGCGCTGCAACGCGAGCTGCACGGGCCTGACCCGTACCGCCAGGGGCCCCCGGCTCCCGCGGTGCCGGAGACGGACGACGAGCAGTCCGATGAGGACTGGTCGCAGTACTCCGCCGAGGACGACTACGAGGACTGGGCGACCAAGCGTCGCGCCTGACCCCTCCGGTCTCCGGCAGGACGATCCACCGCTCGGGAGTCGTCGGGCGCGCTGCCTCTCGCTGAGGTGTCACCACCCCTGGTGGGAACCCCGCAGCAGGGTCACGCCCCCGGCGACTCCCTTGCCGTTGCTGTCCCCGTCCTCGGGGCGGCGCTCGCGGACCTCACCGCACACCCACGACGGGATCCCGGCCCCCTCCAGCGTGGCGACCACGCGGTCCACCGCGTCCGGCGCCACGACGGCGACCATGCCCACCCCCAGGTTGAGGGTGCGCTCCAGGTCGTCGGCGGGGACCCGGCCCAGGTCGCGCACGGTGGCGAAGACCGCGCCCGGCGTCCACGTCGCGCGGTCCACCTCGGCGGTCACGCCCTCCGGCAGGCACCGGGCCAGGTTCGCGGCCAGCCCGCCGCCCGTGACGTGGCTCATCGCGCGCACCCCGCCGCCGGCCACCGCCGCCAGCGCCGGCCGCGCGTACAGGCGCGTCGGCTCCAGCAGCTCCTCGCCCAGCGTGCGGCCGAAGTCGTCCACGTGCCGGTCGTAGGACCAGCCGGCGTCGGCGAAGACCCGCCGCACGAGCGAGTAGCCGTTGGAGTGCAGGCCCGAGGAGGCCATCGCCACGAGGACGTCGCCGGCGCGGACCCGCTCGGCGCCCAGCAGCTCGTCGGCCTCGACCGCACCGGTCACCGCGCCGGCCAGGTCGTACTCGTCGGCGCCCAGCAGGCCGGGGTGCTCGGCGGTCTCCCCGCCCACGAGGGCCACGCCGGCCTCCTCGCAGGCGCGGGCGATGCCCGCCACCAGCGCCGCCGTGCGCTCGGGCACGACCTTGCCGCAGGCGATGTAGTCGGTCATGAACAGCGGCGTCGCGCCGCACACGACGATGTCGTCGACGACCATGCCGACGAGGTCCTGCCCGACGGTGTCGTGCTTGTCGACGGCCTGCGCGACGGCGACCTTGGTGCCCACGCCGTCGGTGCTGGTGGCCAGCAGCGGGCGCCGGTAGCCCTTGAGGGCGCTGACGTCGTACAGGCCGGCGAACCCGCCGAACCCGCCGACGACGCCGGGGCCGTGGGTGCGGGCCACGGAGGCCTTCATGAGCTCCACGGCGCGGTCGCCCGCGACGACGTCGACACCGGCGGCGGCGTAGGTGGTGCCGGGGGCGCTCACTGCTGCGCCCCGCGGGTGGCGCGCGAGGAGACCACGGGCGTGATCGGGATGCGCGGGGCCTCCAGCGCGTGCTTGCCCAGGCGGTCCACGTCGGGCAGCGGCACCGGGTAGCTGCCGCTGAAGCACGCCGTGCACAGCGCCGAGGCGGGCTGGTCGGTCGCGGCGATCATGCCGTCGGTGGAGATGTAGCCCAGGGAGTCGGCGCCGATGCTCTGGCGCACGTCGTCCACGCCCAGGCCCGTGGCGATGAGCTCGGCCCGGGTGGCGAAGTCGATGCCGTAGAAGCACGGCCACGTCACCGGCGGGGAGCTGATCCGCACGTGCACCTCGGCGGCACCGGCCTCGCGCAGCATCCGGATGAGGGCCCGCTGGGTGTTGCCGCGCACGATGGAGTCGTCGACGACGACGAGCCGCTTGCCCTGCACGACGTGCTTGAGCGGGTTCAGCTTGAGCCGGATGCCGAGCTGGCGGATGGTCTGGCTGGGCTGGATGAACGTGCGGCCCACGTAGGAGTTCTTGACCAGGCCCTGCCCGTAGGGGATGCCGGACTCCTCCGCGTAGCCGATCGCGGCCGGGGTGCCGGACTCCGGCGTCGGGATGACCAGGTCGGCCTCGACGGGGTGCTCGCGGGCCAGCGTGCGGCCCATCTCCACGCGCGCCTCCTGCACCACCTTGCCGTTGATGCTGGTGTCGGGGCGGGCCAGGTAGACGTACTCGAAGACGCAGCCCTTCGGCTGCGCCGGCGCGAAGCGGCTGGAGCGCAGGCCGTCGGCGTCGACCGCGATGAGCTCACCGGGCTCGACCTCGCGCACGAAGCTGGCGCCGACGATGTCCAGGGCGGCCGTCTCCGACGCCACCACCCAGCCGCGCTCGAGGCGGCCCAGGACCAGCGGGCGGATGCCGTGCGGGTCGCGGGCGGCGTAGAGGGTGTCCTCGTCCATGAACACGAGGCTGAAGGCGCCCTCGGCGTGCGGCAGGACCTCCAGCGCGGTCGCCTCGAGGGTGTGGTCGGGGTCGCCCGCGAACAGCGCGGTGAGGATCGCGGTGTCGGTGGTGTTGCCGCGCGCCAGCTCGGTGCGCGAGGCCCGCCACGTCGAGGCGCGCGGGCGGCCGGCCTGGCGCTCGGCCAGCAGCTCGCGCAGCTCGAAGGAGTTGGTGAGGTTGCCGTTGTGGGCGAGGGCCACGGTGCCGCCGGCGGTGTCGCCGAGCGTCGGCTGGGCGTTCTCCCACGTGCTGCCGCCGGTGGTGGAGTAGCGCGCGTGGCCGACGGCGATGTGGCCCTGCAGCGACTCCAGCGCCGCCTCGTCGAACACCTGGGAGACCAGGCCGACGTCCTTGAAGACGAGGATCTGCTCGCCGTTGCTCACGGCGATGCCGGCGGCCTCCTGGCCGCGGTGCTGCAGGGCGTACAGCCCGTAGAAGGCGAGCTTGGACACGTCCTCGCCGGGTGCCCACACGCCGAAGACGCCGCAGGCGTCCTGGGGCCCCTTCTCGCCGGGGAGCAGGTCGTGGTTCAGACGTCCGTCACCGCGGGCCACCTCTCGAGTGTGGCACACGCGCCCGGGCCGGCCGGTCGCGCGGGCCCCCGGCGGCCCTCCCGGCGGCCCCCGGGGGCTCAGCCCCGGCGCGAGCGGCGGGACGCCCCGCGCGGGGTGCGGCGGCGCTCGAGCAGCACCGCCGCCAGGCCGCCGAGCAGCGCCAGCAGGATGCCCAGGGAGACGAACAGGTACCCGAACAGGGACTGCTGGGAGTACCCGGCCTGCGCGGGTGTGACGACGGCGACGACGGCCGCGACGAGGAACGCGAGGACCACGCCCGTCAGGACGAACGAGCGGTAGCGCGGCGCGCGGCGGCGCGTGACCTCGACGAACCGGGTGGTCTCGGGGTCGTCGGGGGTCGCGTCCGGGACCTCCTCCGCGGCGGGCTCGCCGGCGGGCTCGCCGGCGGTCGCACCGGCGGTGGGCTCGCCGGCGGTGGGCTTGCCGGCGGGGACGACCTCGACGGCGTCGTCCCCGGTGGCCGTGCCGCCGGTGGCCGGGTCGCGGGGCTCGCGCTGGGACTCGCTCACGGCGACGACGGTACGTCGTCGCCGGTGGCCGCCGCGGGGCCGGGTAGCAGCGGCAGCAGGCCGCTCAGGTCGGCGCGGACGCCGCTGGCCCGCACGCGGCCGGCGGTGCGGGCCGTCTCGAACGCCTCGCGGCCGGTGGCCAGGCGCAGCCACGTGGCGGGGTCGACCTCCACGACGGCCGGCGGGGTGCCGCGGGTGTGCCGGGGACCCTCCAGGACCTGGACGGCGGCGAAGGGGGGCACGCGCACCTCGACGCTGCGGCCGGGGTGGCGCTCGGCCAGCTCCTCCAGCGACCAGCGCACGGCCGTGGCGAGGACGGGCCGGGGCGGCACGGCGCCGTCGTCGAGCGCGGCGAGCGCCGCGTCCAGGGCCTCGCGGCCGGCGGCGGGGTCGGTGCGGCGGCGGGGTGGCACGCGCCCGATGCTCGCACCCGGCCGGGACCGCCGCTCCTCCCACCGACCGAGTCGTCAACAGGTATTGACGATCCGGGCATCGTCAACACATGATGACGCATGACCGACCCGGACCCCCTCGTCACCGCCAGCACCGACCCGGACCCCGCCGTGGGCCTGCGCGCCGTCGCCGCGCTGCGGCGCCTGACCGAGCAGCTCGAGCGCCTGCAGGTCCGCCGCGCCCGCGACCTCGGCTGGTCCTGGGCCGACATCGCCGCGGGCCTGGG
Source organism: Kineococcus haloalkalitolerans (assembly GCF_050871905.1). NCBI lineage: Bacteria > Bacillati > Actinomycetota > Actinomycetes > Kineosporiales > Kineosporiaceae > Kineococcus > Kineococcus haloalkalitolerans. The sequence goes on along the minus strand of NZ_JBJLSH010000034.1, from coordinate 24,407 downwards.
GGTGTCCAAGCAGGCCGTGCACCGCAAGCACTCCGGCGACGACTGACGACCGGAGGACCACCGGAGGACCACCCGCTCACCACCCGACCCACGAGGAGGACACCGTGTTCGAGCGCTTCACCCGACGGGCCCGCGCCGCCGTCGTCGACGCCCAGGAGGTCGCCCGCGAGCTCGGCCACCGGGAGATCGGCGACGACCACCTGCTGCTGGCCCTGCTGCACGTCGACGGCGTCGGCGCCGACGTCCTGCGCGCCGCCGGCGCCGACCCCGACCGCCTGCGCGAGCGGGTCGCCCACCGCGAGGGCCCGGAGGAGGACGCCGAGGCGCTGCGCGCCCTGGGCGTCGACCTCGACGCCGTCCGCCGGCGGGCGGAGGAGGTGTTCGGCCCCGGCGCGCTCGAGCGGCCCGCGGGCCGCCGCCGCGGTCTGCTCGGCCGGCTGACCGGGCACGTCCCCTTCACCCGGCCCGCGAGGAAGGCCCTGGAGGAGTCCCTGCGGGCCGCGCTGGACCTGCGCCACGACCACATCGGCACGGAGCACCTGCTGCTCGGCCTGCTGCGCGCGCCGGGCGGCCGCGCCCGGGACGCCCTGGCGGCCACGGGCGTGCACCTGGACGCCGAGAGCGCCCGCGCCGCCGTCGTCGAGGCCCTGCGCCGCTCCGCCTGAGCCCGCCCGGCGCGGCTCAGGGACGGCGGTAGAAGGGCAGCTCGACGACCTCGACGGGCTCGGCGCGCCCGCGCACGTCCACGGCGAGCGCCGTCCCGACCCCGCTGCGGGCGGCGTCGACGTAGGCCATGGCGACGGGGTGCCCCAGTGTCGGGGACAGCGCACCGCTGGTGACGACGCCGACGACCTCGTCGCCGGCCAGGACGTCGTAGCCCTGGCGCGGCGCGCGCCGCCCCTCGCCGCGCAGCCCGACCAGCAGCCGCTGCGGCGGGGCGCCCGCCAGGCGCTCCAGCGCCTCGCGGCCGGGGAAGCCGTCCGGCTTGTCGAGCTTCACCACGCGCCCCAGGCGCGCCGCGTAGGGGTCGACCCCGCGGGTCAGCTCGTGCCCGTACAGGGGCATGCCGGCCTCCAGGCGCAGCGTGTCCCGGCACGCCAGCCCGCACGGGACGGCGTCGTGGGCGCGGCCGGCGGCCAGCAGCGCCGACCAGGCCTCGACGGCGCGCTCGGCGGGCACGAAGACCTCGAAGCCGTCCTCGCCGGTGTAGCCGGTGCGCGCCAGCAGGACGTCCAGCGGGCCCTCCGCCGTGCGCAGCCGGGCGGGCGCGCAGCGGTAGTAGCGCAGGTCCGCCAGGTCGCTCCCGTCCGCCAGCTCGACGACCTCGCCGACGGCGAGCGCCGACGTGGGGCCCTGCACGGCCACCAGCGCGGTCGCGGCGGTCTCGTCGGTGACGCGGGCGTCGTGGCCGGCGGACCGCTCGCGCAGCACGGCGGCGACGGCGTCGACGTTGGCGGCGTTGGCGACGACGAGGAAGTCCTCCTCGCCGGTGCGGTAGGTGACCAGGTCGTCGACGACCCCGCCGTCCTCGGCGGTGAGCATCCCGTAGGCGGCGCGGCCCACGGCCATGCCGGAGGGGCGCCCGACGAGGGCGCCGTCGAGGGCGGCGCCGGCGCCCGGGCCGCTGACGCGCAGCTCGCCCATGTGGGACAGGTCGAAGACGCCGGCGGTGGCGCGCACCGCGCGGTGCTCGGCGAGGTCGGAGGCGTAGCGCACGGGCATCGACCAGCCGGCGAAGTCGGTGAAGGCCGCTCCGAGCTCGGTGTGGACGTCGTGCAGCGGTGAGCGTCGGCTCACGGCGGGCTCCCCTCGTCGGCCGTGCGGGGCGCCACCGTCCCACAGGCGCGGGGCGGGGCCGGCGGGGGTGGGCCGCCGGCGCGGTCTCAGCGGTGGCCGAGGCGGGCGTCACCGGTGCCGGTGCTCACGAGGACCCGGCGCTCGGCGGAGGGGTCGACGGGCACGTCGACGCGCTCGCCGCCGACGCCGGCGCTGACCTCGGCCGCGTAGGCGGTGCCGTCGTCGGGGACCAGCACGTCGGCGTCGCCGGTGCTGGTGCGCACGTCGACGCTGCGCGGCGCGACGTCCAGCTCGACCCGCACGTCGCCCGTGCCGGCGTCCACGCGCACGTCGTCCAGGGCGCCGGTGACGGTGACGGCGCCGGTGCCGGCCTCCGCGCTCAGGCTGCCGCCGGCGGCGCCGCGCCAGCGCAGGTCCCCCGTGCCGGTCTCCGAGACGACGGCGCCGAACGCCCCCGTCAGCCGCTGCTCGCCCGTGCCGGTGTCCAGGCGCACCTCGACGCCGGCGGGCACGACGACGTCGAAGTCGGTGGAGCAGCGGCCCGGCCAGCCGCCGTGCGAGCAGGCGCCGCGCAGGTCCAGCACGCCGCCGTCCAGCTCGGCGCGCGCTTCGGCCTGCGACCAGCCGCTGACGGTGGTCGTCGTCACCCGCGCGCCGTCGCCGTCACCGGCGCGCACCTGCACGTCGCCCGTGCCGGTGCTGACGACGACGGCGGTGACGGGTCCGGGGAAGGTGTCGGTGCGCTGCTCGCGCACGGCCGTCATCGAGCCCAGGACGCTGAGGGCGCCGCCGGCGACGAGGACGACCGCGACGGCGGCGGTGACGGCGCGCACGGCCCCGCCACGGGCCGGTGGCGACGGCGGTCGCGGCGGCACGTCGAGGGTCAGGGGCTGCGTGGGGGCGCTCACGGGGTCCTCCGGGACGGCGGGGCGGGGTGGGCGGCGGCCTCGAGGTGGCGCAGGACGGCGAGGACGCGCCGGTGGTCCTCGCCGGCGGGGGCGAGGCCGAGCTTGGCGAAGATGCTGGACACGTGCTTCTCCACGGCCTTGTCGCTGACGACGAGGCGGGCGGCGACGGCGGTGTTGGAGCGCCCCTCGGCCATGAGCGCCAGGACCTCCAGCTCGCGCGGGGTCAGGCCCTCCAGGGGGTCGTCGCGCCGGGCGCGCGAGAGCAGCTGGGCGACGACCTCGGGGTCGACGGCCGTGCCGCCGGCGGCGACGCGGTGCAGGGCGTCGAGGAACTCCTCCACGTCGCCGACGCGGTCCTTCAGCAGGTACCCGACGCCGCGGGCGCGGCCGCCGAGCAGGTCGGCGGCGTAGCGCTCCTCGACGTACTGCGAGAGCACGAGGACGGCGGTGGCGGGGTGCTGCTCGCGCACGACGAGCGCGGCGCGCAGGCCCTCGTCGGTGAACGTGGGCGGCATCCGCACGTCGAACAGGGCCAGGTCGGGCTCGTGGCGGGCGACGGCGCGCAGCGCCTCCTCGGCGTCGCCGACGGCGGCCACGACGTCGACGCCCTCGGCGCGCAGCAGCTGCACGAGCCCCTCGCGCAGCAGGACGGAGTCCTCCGCGAGCACGACGCGCAGCGCGCTCGCCGGGTCCACCGGGCTCACCGGGTCCACGGGGCTCACCGGACACCCCCGCCGCGCCAGGGCAGGTCGACGTCCAGGACGGTGGGGCCGCCCGCCGGGGAGGAGACCGCGAGGCGGCCGTCGACGGCGGCGACCCGGTCGAGCAGGCCGCGCAGGCCGCTGCCGCCCTCGACACCCGGCCCGTCGCCCGGCCCGTCCCCGGGGCGCGCGCCGCCGCGGCCGTCGTCCTGCACGCGCACCCGCAGCCGCGGGCCGGACGCTCCCGCCTCCTGCCACAGCTGCACGAGGGCGCGGGAGGCGCCGGAGTGCTTGGCGACGTTGGTCAGCGCCTCGGAGACGCAGAAGTAGGCGATGGCCTCGGTGGTCGCCGACGGCCGGCCGGCGGGCCCGTGGGCGGACACGTCCGGGGAGACCTCGACGTCGACGGGCACGGGGGTGGTCGCGGCCAGCGCCGACACGGCCGCGTCGAGGCCGCGGTCGGTGAGCACGGGCGGGGCGACGCCGCGGGCGACGCGGCGCATGTCGGCGATGGCGGCGGTGGCCGAGGAGCTGGCGGACTCCAGCAGGGCGCGGGCGGCGTGGGGGCCCTCGCGGTCGAGGGCGCGGCGGGCCATGCCCAGCTGCAGGGACAGCGAGACCAGCCGCTGCTGGGGCCCGTCGTGCAGGTCCCGCTCGATGCGCCGGCGCTCCTCCTCCACGGAGTCCACGGCGCGCTCGCGGGTGGAGGTCAGGGTGTCGACGCGCTCGCGCAGGGTCGCCTCGCGCTGCTGCGGCGGGGGGCCGAGCAGCGCCGCGCCGGTGGCGGTCTCGGGGACGGCCAGGACGCGGGCCAGCAGCGGCACGAGCAGCAGCAGCGCGACGCCGGTCAGGCCGACGACGGCGTCCGGGACGCCGATCGGCCCGCCGCTCCCCCACGGCCAGCTGAGCCCGCCGGGGGCGGCGGAGGTCCAGCGGGCCAGGCTGGGGGCGACGACGGCGGCCAGGCCGGTGGCGGCCAGGACGAGCACGACGGCGCCGCCGACGAGGCCGGCGGTGCCGACGACGGCGAGGTGCCCGGCCGAGCGCCAGGGCCGCGGGTCGAGGAGCCAGCGCCGCCACCAGGGGCCGGGCCGCTCCCACGGGCCCGGGTCCTCGACGGCGACGCCGAGGGCGCGCAGCCGGGCCCGCTCCAGGGCGGCGGAGACGTCGAGGAGGACGCGGGCCAGCAGCAGCAGCGGGATCCCCGCGCCGGCCAGCGGCACGAGGGCGGCGCCGAGCAGGAGCAGGAGCAGCGGGACCCAGTGCCAGAGGCCGACGACGAGGTCGAGGACGAGGTGGGCGGCCACCCACCAGCCGCCGGCCCAGCGCCGCAGCGGCGAGGTCGTGTTCACGACCCCGACGCTAGGGCTCGGGGCGGGGCGGGCGGGAGGGTGCGCTCCCCCGGAGCGGGGGTGGGGCTGACCCCACCCCCGCCCGCGCCGGGACCGGCCCGGCCGGGAGGCTCACCAGCGGTCGACGAGCTCCTGGATCTTCCGGCGCATGAGGCGGCTGGACTCCTCGCGCTCCTCCTCCCAGGCGAAGACGCTGGCGCACAGGGCGCCGTCGAAGCCGACCTCGCCGAGGGCGGCGAAGATGCCGTCGAAGTCCACCTCGCCCTCACCGATGTTCAGGTGCTGGTGGACGCGGGCGGTCGAGCCGGGCGGGTTGATGATGTACCGCAGGCCCGAGGAGGCGCGGAAGTCGAAGCTGTCGGCGACGTGCACGTGCCGGACGAGGTCGCCGGCGTAGCGGACGATCCCCGGCCCGTCGCCGCCCTGGTGGTACGTGTGCGGGGTGCAGTAGACGAAGCCCACCCAGGGCCGGTCCAGGCCGCGGACGAGGTCCACGGCGCGGAAGCCGTCCTCGACGAAGTCGTCGGGGTGCGGCTCCAGGCGCAGCTCGATCCCGTTCGCCTCGAAGACGGGCGCGAGCTCCTCGAAGGAGTCGAAGAAGCGGGCCTCGCTGGCCTCGGGCAGCTCGGGGCGGCCGTTGAACTCCGACTGCACGACGGGCACCCCGAGCTCGGTGGTCACCTCGACGATGCGCTTGATGTTGCGCACGGCCTGCTCGCGCTCGTCCTCGCCGGGGCCGGACCAGCGCTGCACGAACTGGGTGGAGCAGACGCCGACGCCCGCGGCGTCCAGCGCCCCGCGGAACTTCCGCACGGTGGCCAGGTCGACGCGCGGGTGGCGGAAGAACGGGATGAAGTCCTCGCGCGGCGACAGCTCGATCCACTCGTACCCCAGCTCGGCCACCACACCGGGCAGCTCGAGCAGGGGGACGTCGCGGAACATGTAGGTGTCCAGGGCGATCTGCACGGTCGTCCCCCTCAGCCGCGGTCGCCGAGGTCGACCTCGACGCGCCGGCCGGTGCGGAAGCTCTCCACGCCGGCGGCGCAGACGGCGGCGGCGGCGTAGCCGTCCCACACGCCCGGGCCGTCGACCCCGGCGCCGGAGCGCACGGCGTCGACCCAGCGCTGGAACTCGGTGTCGTAGGCGGCGCCGAAGCGCTCCTTGAAGTCCTTGGTGATGCTGCCGCCGTAGCCGGCGGGGCTGTGCTTGACCAGGCCGATCCCGTGGCCGATGGAGGCGCTGCCGCGCTCGGCGACGAGCTCGGCGCGCACCTCGTAGCCGAAGGTGGTGTTGACGAAGATCTCCACGTCGACGAGGACGCCGCTCTCGGTCTCCATGAGGACGAACTGCGGGTCCTGCAGGCCCTCGGGGGCGTTCGCGGTCACCCGCGGGCGCAGGACGGTCACCGCGGTGATCTCCTCGCCGAGCAGGTAGCGGGCGGAGTCCACCTCGTGGACCACCGAGTCGAGCATCAGCATCTCGGAGGAGAAGTTCGGCGGGGTGCTGGCGTTGCGGTGGGCGCAGTGCAGGAACAGCGGGGTGCCCAGCTCGCCGGAGGCGACGAGGGCGCGCAGCTGCTCGTGCTCGGCGTCGAAGCGGCGCATGAAGCCGACCTGGACGAGCTGCCGGCCCAGGGCGCGCTCGGCCTCCACGACGCGCCGGGAGGTCTCCGGGGAGGTGGTCAGCGGCTTCTCGCACAGCGTCGGCTTGCCGGCCTCGAGGGCCTTCAGCACGAGGTCCTCGTGGGTGAAGCCGGGGGTGGCGATGACGACCGCGTCGACCTCGGGGTCGGCGATGGCCGCGGCCGGGTCGTGCACGGCGCGGACGCCGAACTCGGCCGCGACCGCGTCGGTGCGGGCGGGGTCGACGTCGCTGACGACGACGAGCCGCGCGCCCTTGGTGACGGTGGCCAGGCGCCGGGCGTGGTCCTGGCCCATCATGCCGACGCCGAGCACGGCGACGCGCAGCTCGGCGGTGGGATCGCCGTCGTAGCCCTGCCGGGCGGTGTGCTGCTCGGTGGCCTGCGTCGCCGTGCTCATGCGGGTCGTTCTCCTGCCTCAGTTGGTCTTCTCGTGGGCGGGCGCCAGGGTGGCGGCCGGTTCCGGGGTGTCCCCGGGCTTGCTGAGCTCGTGGCTGAGCGCCTCGAGCTCGGCGCCGCCGGCCATCTCGTTCGTCAGCCGGTCCAGCGTGATCTCCTGCCGGGACATGTCCAGGGAGACCTGGCCCAGCTTGAGGACGACGAAGTGGTTGCCGACGAGGTAGGCGTGGTGCGGGTTGTGGGTGATGAAGATGACGCCGAGGCCGGCGTCGCGCGCCTTGGCGACGTACTTGAGGACGACACCGGACTGCCGGACGCCGAGGGCGGCCGTCGGCTCGTCGAGGATGAGCACCTTGGCGCCGAAGTAGATGGCGCGGGCGATGGCGATGCACTGGCGCTGCCCGCCGGACAGCGCCCCGACGGGACGCTCAAGGTCGGGCACGTCGATGCCCATCTTGGACAGCTCCTCCGCGGTGATCTCCATCATCCGCTTGACGTCGAGCCGCTTGAACGGGCCGACGCCGGTGCGCAGCTCGGAGCCGAGGAAGAAGTTGCGCCAGATGGACATCAGCGGCACCAGGGCCAGGTCCTGGTAGACCGTCGCGATCCCCCGCTCCAGGGACTCGCGCGGGGAGGAGAAGTGGACCTCCTCGCCGTTGACGACGACCCGGCCGGCGGTGTGCGTGTGCAGGCCGGCGACGATCTTGATGAGGGTCGACTTGCCGGCGCCGTTGTCGCCGAGCACGCAGGTGATCTCGCCCTGGCGCACCGACAGCGTCACCCCGCGCAGGGCGTTGACGTTGCCGTAGCTCTTGCCGACGTCGTCGAGCCGCAGGATCTCGGTGTTGGGGTCGTGCCCGCTGCGCGAGCCGGGGGTCTCGGTCGTGGTCACGGTGCTCACCTCTTCGCGGCGTGGTTCTTCACCACGAGGTTGACGATCGTCGCCAGCAGCAGCATCACGCCGAGGAAGAGCCGGAACCAGTTGGCGTCCCAGCCGGCGTAGACGATGCCGAGGCTCGTGGCGCCGAAGATGAGGGCGCCGATGGCGGACCCGACCGCCGACCCGTACCCGCCGGTGAGCAGGCACCCGCCGACGACCGCGGCGATGATGTAGATGAACTCCTGACCGACGCCGCCGCCGGACTGGACGGTGTTGAAGCTGAACAGCTGGTGCATGCCGACGAACCAGGCGCAGAACCCGACCGTCATGAACAGGCCGATCTTCACGCGCTTGACGGGCACGCCGACCGCGCGGGCCGCGGCCTTGTCACCGCCGACCGCGAAGATCCAGTTGCCGACCCGGGTGCGCAGCAGGACCCAGGTGGCGACGGCGACGAACAGGAGCCACCACAGGACCGTGATGCGGATGCCGACGCCCCCCACCGTGATCGTCGAGGCGAACACGGCGCGGGCGGAGGAGAACCCGTCCATGTCCGAGACGCTGCTGGAGGAGACGCCGCCGGTGAGCAGCTTGGTCACGCCCAGGTTGATGCCCTGCAGCATGAAGAACGTGCCGAGGGTGATGAGGAAGCTCGGCAACCCGGTCCGCATGAGCAGCCAGCCGTTGAAGGCGCCGATGGCCAGCGACAGCACGAGCGCGAGCAGGACGCCGACCCACAGGTTCAGCCGGAACTGGAAGGCGAAGGACGACGCGGCCAGCGCCGAGGTGGTGACGGCGACGCCGGCCGACAGGTCGAACTCCCCGCCGATCATGAGCAGGGCGACCGCCACGGCCATGATGCCGATGGTGGAGCCGGCGTAGGCGACGGTGGCCAGCGAGGCGGCCTGCCGGAAGGTGGGCGCCACGGCCGCGAAGAGGACGAAGACCGCCACGAGACCGATGAGCGAGCCGATCTCCGGCCGGGACAGGATCCGCGAGGCGAGCGGCCGGGTCGTGACCCGGTCGTCGCGCGCGGCGGCGGTCTGCGCCGCCGCGCCCACGACGGTGCTCACCGCGTGCCGCCCGCGGCGAACTCGGCGACGCGGTCGACGTTCGTGGAGTCGATGAACGACGGGCCGGTCAGCGTGGCCTGGCCACCGCCGATGGTGTTGCCGTTGGTGTTGTACAGCCACAGCGAGTCGACGGCCAGGTAGCCCTGCAGGTACGGCTGCTGGTCGATGGCCCACTCGACGTCGCCGTTCTGGATGGCGCTGATGAGCTCGGGGTTGGTGTCGAAGGTGGCGACGGTCGCGGAGCTGCCGGCCTCGCCGACCGACTGCACGGCGGTGAGGGCGAACGGGGCGCCGAGGGTGACGACGCGGTCGATCGTCGGGTCCTGCTGCAGCTTGGAGGTGATCGACTGCTGGACCGAGGGCATGTCGGTGCCGGTCACGTAGAGGATCTCGCTGGTGCCGCCGAACGTGTTGTCCAGACCGCGGCAGCGGGCCTCCAGGCCGACGTGGCCCTGCTCCTGGATGACGCACAGGCTGTGCTGGGCGCCCTCCTCGTTGAGCCGCTCCCCCGCGGCCTCGCCGGCGATCTCCTCGTCCTGGCCGAAGTAGCCGAGGGCGCCGGTCTCCTGCCACTCCCCGAACCCGCCGTTGAAGGCGACGACGGGGATGCCCGCCTCGGTGGCGGCCTGCACGGCCGGGGCGAGGGCGTCGGCCTTGGCCAGGGTCACGGCGATCCCGTCGACGCCGGAGTCGATGGCGCTCTGCACGAGGTTCACCTGGTCGGCGGCCTCCGGCGCGCCCTGGTAGTTCAGGTCGACGTTGTCCTTCGCGGCGGCGTCCTCGGCGCCCGAGCGGACGATGTCCCAGAAGGTGTCACCGGGCGCGGCGTGCGTGACCATGGCGATGGTCATGCGCTCGGTGTCGGCGACGCCGGCGGCGGCACCGCCGTCGTCCCCGCTGTCCTGGCGGCCACCGCTGCTGCTGCAGCTGGCGAGGGTCACCGCGGTGGCGGCGGCGAGGGCGACGAACGTGAGCTTGCGCGTGCGAATCATCGTCGATCCGGTCCTCTCTGTCGGGCCGGCGGCCCGGTCCCCGGGCTGCTGCCCGATCCAGTGGGGGTGGTGCGGTGGTGCCCGGCGCCGCCTGCTGCGGTGCGACCGGTGGTGCCGGGTGGGACTCCCCGGGCGTCACCCGCCCGGGGCCGGAGCCTGCGTCAGCGGCAGCCGCGCAGGTAGCTGCAGGTCCGCCGCGCGATGGGCAGCGGCTGGTCGAACGAGGCGACGGGGTACATGTCCTGCTCGACGATGGCGAACACGTCCCGGCCCAGGCCCTCGAGGGCCTCGAGCACGGACGGCATGTCCGGCACGCCGTGCGGCGGCTCGACCATGGCGCCGAGCTTGACGGCCTCGCCGAAGCCGAGGTCCTGCGCCTTGACCTTCGCCACGACCTCGGGGTCCACCTGCTTGAGGTGGACGTACCCGATGCGGTCGGGGTAGCGGCGGATGAGGTCGACGTTGTCGCCGCCGGAGTAGCTGACGTGGCCGGTGTCCAGGCAGAGCTTGACGACCTCGGGGTCGGTCATCTCCAGGAACCGCTCGACCTGGGGCTGGGTGTCGACGTGGGTGTCGGCGTGGGAGTGGAACGCCATCTGCAGGCCGTAGCCCTCGCGGATGTCGCGCCCGAGGCGGTCCATCCCGCTGGCCAGGCGCTGCCAGCCCTCCTCGGTCAGCTCCCGCGGCTCCAGCGCCTCGCCGGTCGTGTCGCTGCGCCACTGGCCGGGGATGACGACCAGGTGGGTGCCGCCGACGGCCTTCGTCAGGGCCGCGACCTGCTCGACCTGGGCCCAGGCCTCGTCGTAGTGGTCGGGGCGGTGCAGGGCGGCGAAGATGGTGCCGGCGGAGACCTTCAGGCCGCGCGAGCCGATCTCGTCGGCCAGGCGCTGCGGGTCCGTCGGCAGGTAGCCGTGGGGGCCGAGCTCGATCCACTCGTAGCCGGCCTCGACGACCTCGTCGAGGAACCGCGTCCACGGGGTCTGCTGCGGGTCGTCGGCGAACCAGACGCCCCAGGAGTCGGGGGCGGTGCCGATGGTGATGGCGCGGCTCATGCGGTCTGGACCCTCCACGTCGTCGTGCGCCCGCACCGCCGTGCGGACACGTGAACCATCGCGCGGAGGACCCGCGCTGTCAAGCAATTGTCAGGACATATGCACTTGCCGAGCTGCCCAGGGGCAGGATGACGTTTTCCCGCCCACCTCCGGCGGCGGGCCCGCGCGGTGGTCGCCACGGGGCCCGCCCCAGAGCTTCACACGAGCGGGCGCTGGCGCGACTTGTGGGCCTCGTACTCGGCGCGCGCGGTGCGCGTGGAGTCCAGGTGCGAGACCTCCGAGACGGGCACGTCCCACCAGCCGCCGCCGTCGGGGGCCTCGGAGTACAGGTCCGTCTCCACGTGCACGAGCGTCGACGTGGTGGCGGCCTTGGCCTCCTGCAGCGCCTCCACGAGCTCCTTGCGCGTGCCGGCGCGCAGCACCCGCACGCCGAGGCTCTCGGCGTTGGCGGCCAGGTCCACGGGCAGCCGCTCGCCCTCCAGCCGGCCGCTGCCCCCGTCGCGGTAGCGGTACTTCGTGCCGTACCGCTGCGAGCCGCGCGACTCGCTCAGCGCGCCGATGGAGGCGAACCCGTGGTTCTGCAGCAGGACCACGACGACCTTCACGCCCTCCTGGACGGCCGTCACCAGCTCGGTCGGCATCATGAGGTAGGAGCCGTCCCCGACGGTGATGAAGACGTCCCGGTCGGGGGCGGCCATCTTCACGCCGATGCCGCCGGGGATCTCGTACCCCATGCAGGAGTACCCGTACTCGACGTGGTAGCCCTTGCGGTCGCGGGTGCGCCACATGCAGTGCAGGTCCCCGGGCAGCGACCCGGCCGCGCACACGACGACGTCGCGCGGGTCGGCGACCTCGTCGACCGCGCCGAGCACCTCGGCCTGGGCCAGCAGGCCGGTCTCCTCCCCGATCCCGGAGCGGTAGTAGCGCTCGACGACGGCGTCCCACTCGCGGTTCAGCCGCGCGGCGCGCTCGCGGTACTCGTCGGGCGTGGAGAAGCCCTCCAGCGCGGCACCGAGGGCCTCGAGCGCCTCCCGGGCGTCCGCCACCAGCGGCAGGCCCGCGTGCTTGACGCCGTCCAGGCCCGCGACGTTGACGTTGACGAACCGCACGTCGGGGTTCTGGAACGCGGTGCGCGAGGCGGTGGTGAAGTCGGAGTACCGGGTGCCGATGCCGATGACGAGGTCGGCCTCGCGGGCGATCTCGTTGGCGGCCGTCGTCCCCGTGGAGCCGATGGCGCCCAGGCACAGCGGGTGGTCGTAGGGCAGCGTGCCCTTGCCGGCCTGCGACTGGCCCACGGGGATGCCGGTGGCCTCCACGAAGGCGCGCAGCGCGTCGTCGGCGCCGGAGTAGGTGACGCCGCCGCCGGCGACGATCATCGGGGCCTTCGCCGCGCGGACCATCGCCGCGGCGCGCTCGACGAGCTCCTTCTCCGGCACCGGCCGGGCGACCCGCCAGGTGCGCTCGCGGAACAGCTCGACCGGGAAGTCGAAGGCCTCGGCCTGCACGTCCTGCGGCAGGCACACCGTGGCCGCGCCGGTCTGCGCCGGGTCGGTCAGCACGCGCATCGCGCCCAGCAGCGCGGCGCTCAGCTGCTCGGGCCGCCAGACCCGGTCGAAGAACTTCGACAGGGGCCGGAAGGCGTCGTTGACCGACACGTCGTAGCCGTAGTCGTGCTCGAGCTCCTGCAGCACGGGCGAGGCCACGCGGGTCGCGAAGACGTCGCTGGGCAGCAGCAGGACGGGGATGCGGTTGATGGTCGCCAGCGCCGCACCGGTGAGCATGTTCGAGGAGCCGGGGCCGATGGAGGCGGTCACGGCCAGCGTCTGCAGGCGGTCCTTCTGCCGGGCGTACCCGACGGCCGCGTGGACCATCGCCTGCTCGTTGCGGCCCGTCGTGTAGGGCACCTGCGCGGGCGGCGTCCAGCCGTCGCCGACCTCGGCGCCCAGCTCGGCCTCCAGCAGGGCCTGACCGACGCCGGCCACGTTGCCGTGGCCGAAGATGCCGAACACGCCGCCGAAGAACTGCTGGCGCACGCCGTCGCGCTCGGAGAACTGCGCCTGCAGGAAGCGGACGACCGCCTGCGACACGGTCAGCCGCACGGTCTGCTGCGAGGGGTTGGGGACAGCGCTCATCTCGATCTGCTCCGGTCGGGGTCTGGCGGTGGTCTGGCGGGGGTCGGGCGGTGTTCTCAGGCGGGCGCGTCCGCCGCGGCGGGCGCGCCGTAGAGGGGCAGGCGCGGGTCGACCGGCACGCCCTCCCAGGTGCTGCGCACCCAGCCGTGGGCCGGGTCGTCGCAGATCTTCCAGGCGCGCTCGTCCGCGGGCCCGGCCATGACGTTGAGGTAGTACATGTCGTACGCCGGCGAGGCCATCGACGGCCCGTGCCAGCCGTGCGGGATGAGGACGACGTCGCCGGAGCGGACCTCCTCCAGCACGTCGACCGGCCGGTCGGCCTCGCCGTAGACGCGCTGGTACCCCACCCCGTCGTCCACGCGCGGCGTGCCCTCCGGGCCGAGGCCGCGGAACTCGAAGTAGTACACCTCCTCCAGCTCGCTCTCCACGTCGCTGGTGCGGTCGTGGCGGTGCGGCGGGTAGGAGGACCAGTTGCCGGCGGGGGTGAGCACCTCGCAGGCGATGAGCTTGTCGGTCTCGAACGCCTGCGGGGTGGCGAAGTTGTTCACCTGCCGGCTGCACCGCCCGGCCCCGCGCAGCTCCACCGGCACGCCGGAGGCCGGGCCGTAGCGGAACGGCAGCCGGCGCCGCGCCCGCGCGCCCGGGAACGACAGGACCGCGCCGGCGGCGCTGGCGACGGTCAGCTCGCTGTCGCGGCCGACGTAGGCGAAGTCCGTGACGCCCTCGAAGACGGAGGCGCGCCCGGCCAGCTCCAGCACCTCCCCGTCGACCTCGACGCGCGCGGAGCCGGCGAGCGGCAGGACGAGGACCTCGTCCTGGCCGGTCGCGAACGTGCGCTCGCCGCCCGGCGGCAGCGTCAGCGTCCGCAGGCTGGAGAACCCCCAGCCCGCGGACTCGGGGGTGACGACGAGGTCGAACCCGTCCCGGGCCGCCGACCCGGCGGGGACGTACAGCTGCTGCGCCACGGTGCGCGTTCCTCTCTGCGGTGCTGGCCCTCCCGGTTCCCCGGGACGGCTGTTCAGTGGACGAGCGAGACGGCCGTGCGCACGGCCGCGGCCACGTCGTCGTCCGGCGGGTACAGCAGGGTGCGGCCCACGGTCAGCCCGCGCACCGACGGCAGCGACAGGGCCTTCTGCCACGTCGCGAACGTCTCCTCCGGGGAGGTGATCGGGTCCCCGCCCAGCAGCACCGTGGGCAGCGTCGTGGACTCCATGACGCGCTCCATGTCGTCCACGACGGGGAGCTTCAGCCAGGTGTAGGCGGTCGTGCGACCCAGGGCCTGCGCGACGTTGACCGACTTGACCACGCCGTCGGCGGACAGGTCGTGCCGGACCTTGCCGCCCTCCCAGCGCGACCAGAACGGCTCGATCATCGCGATCAGCCGGCGCTCGGCCAGCTCGCTGATCGCGTCCGCCGAGGCCGTCAGCGTCGGCAGCGTGCCGGGGTCGTCGAGGGCGATGCGGGTGAGGAACTTGCCGCCGTCGAGGTTGGCGTCGGCGATGGCCCGCGCGTCGTACCCGGTGAAGCGGTCGTCGAGCTCGAACGAGGCGCCCTGCAGGCCGCCGCGGTTCATCGACCCGAAGACGACCTTGCCCTCCAGCGCGCCGAGCAGCGTGAGGTCCTCGATGATGTCGGCGCTGCCGAGCAGGCCGTCCACGCCCGGGTCGGCCAGGGCCACCTGCAGGCGGTCCAGCAGCTCGGTGCGGCTGGCCATCGCCATGGGCCGCGAGCCGACGCCGTTGGCGCCGCGCGCGGGGTGGTCCGCGGCGATGATCATGAGTCGGCCGTCGTCGGGCAGCAGGCGCTCGCGCCGGCGCCGGGCGCGGGCGGCCTGCCCGATGCGCTCGGGCTCGAACGCGCGCAGGTGCGAGACCTGGGCGTAGTCCCGGGCGGCGGGGGTGTTCTCAGGCACGGGCCGCGACCTCCTCGAGCAGGGCCTCGACCTCGGCGGTCGTCGGCATGGCGGTGGAGCACTCCCGGCGGGTGGCGACGATCGCCCCGGCGGCGTTGGCGAAGCGCAGGACGCGCTCGAGGTCCCAGCCGGCGAGCAGCCCGTGGCACAGGGCGCCGCCGAAGCCGTCGCCCGCTCCCAGGCCGTTGATCACCTCGACCGGGGTGGGCGGGACCTCCACGACGGTGTCGCGGGTCATGCCGAGCACGCCGCGCGGGCCCTGCTTGACGATGGCGACCTCGACACCGGCGTCCAGCAGCGCCTGCGCGGCCCGGCGGGGCTCGGTCTCGCCGACGGCGACCTCGCACTCCTCCTTGTTGCCGACCGCGACGGTGACGTGCGGCAGGGCGCGGCGCACCTGCTCGCTCGCCGTGGCCGCGTCCGGCCAGAACATCGGCCGGTAGTCCAGGTCCAGGACCGTCAGCGGGCGGCGGGCCCGGGCCTGCCAGGCGGCGTGGTGGGCGCCGCGGCTGGGCTCCTCGGACAGGCCGGTCACCGTCGCCCAGAAGACGCCGGCGCGGGCGATGGCGTCCAGGTCCAGCTCCTCGGCGCGGATCTGCAGGTCCGGCGCCGTCGGCTGGCGGTAGAACAGCAGCGGGAAGTGGTCCGGCGGGTACATCTCGCAGAAGGCCAGCGGCGTGTTGAGGCCGTCGACGCCGCTGACGAACTCGTCGGACACGCCGAAGCCGGCGAGCGCCTTGTGCACGAAGGTGCCGAAGGCGTCGTTGCCGGTGCGGGTGACGACGGCCGAGGACCGCCCGTGCCGGGCGGCGGCGACGGCGACGTTGGTCGCGCTGCCGCCCAGGTACTTGCCGAAGGTCTCGACGTCCTCCAGGCCCACGCCGTCCTGCAGGGGGTAGATGTCGACACCCACCCTGCCCATGGTCACCACGTCGTACGCGGGTGTCGTGCTCACGCGTCTCCTCCTGTCGCGTCGTCAGCGGGTCCGGTGCCACCGGACGCTCCAGCGCGTCCTGCCGGGGTGGTGCGCGAGCGCACCGGCGACCCCTCTCCGGTGGGCGACCCGGGGGCCGCGGCGGTGCGGTACGGGACGAGCCTCCCCCGCGACTGTCCTGGTGTCAAGAGTATGTCAGGACAAACAGACCTGCTGACGTGTTGACCTGTCCTCGCTACGATGCGACGCGGGTCGGCGACCGGCCCGCGCGACGACGCGTAGCACAGGAGCCCTGGTGAGCGACCTCTTCGTGGACCTCGACCGGTCCAGCCCCGTCCCCCTGTACTTCCAGGTCGCCCGGCAGATCGAGCGGGCCATCGAGGCCGGCGAGCTGCCCCCCGGCTCGCGGCTGGACAACGAGATCACCCTGGCCGACCGGCTGGGCCTGTCCCGGCCCACGATGCGCCGCGCCATCCAGCAGCTCGTCGACAAGGGCCTGCTGGTGCGCAAGCGCGGGGTGGGCACCCAGGTGGTCCACGGGCAGGTCACCCGGCCCGTGGAGCTGACGAGCCTGCACGACGACCTGGCCGCGCACGGGCAGGCCCCCACCACGCGGGTGCTCGTCCACGAGGTCGTGGAGGCCGGCGACGAGGTGGCCGCGGGCTTGGCCGTGCCCGTCGGGCAGCCGGTCCTGCACCTGCGCCGGCTGCGCAGCTCCAGCGGTGAACCGCTGGCCCTGCTGGAGAACTGGCTGCCCCATCCGTTCACCGACCTCACGGCCGAGAACCTGGCCGAGCGCGGGCTCTACCAGCTGCTGCGCTCGCGCGGGGTGGGGATGCGGGTCGCCCGCCAGCGCATCGGCGCCCGCCGCGGCAGCGCCGAGGAGTGCCAGCTGCTCGACGAGCGCCGCGGCAGCCCGCTGCTGACGATGGAGCGCACCGTCTACGACGACTCCGGCCACGCCGTCGAGTGGGGCCGGCACGTGTACCGGGCCAGCCGCTACGCGTTCGAGGTCACCCTCGTCGACCGCTGACCCGTCCCTCCCACCCTCCCCGACCACCCCCGGAGGTACCCGTGCGACTCGGACTGCTCGGCGCGGGGCGCATCGGCGCCGTCCACGCCGAGACGCTCACCGCCCTCGACGCCGTCGACGAGCTCGTCGTCGCCGACGCGGCGCCCGGCGCCGCCCGGGCGCTGGCCGACCGCCTGGGCGCCGGCGCGCGGGCCGTGGACGGTGCCGCGCAGGTGCTGGCCGCCGGGGTGGACGGCGTCGTGGTCGCCGCGGCCACCGACGCGCACCCGGAGCTGGCGCTGGCGGCCGTGGCGGCGGGCCTGCCGGTGTTCTGCGAGAAGCCGCTGGCCCGCGACCCGCGCGACGCCGTGGCCGTCGCGGAGCGGGTGCGCGCCAGCGGCGTGCCCGTGCAGGTCGGCTACAACCGCCGCTTCGACGCGGGCGTGGCCGCCGTGCGCGACGCCGTCGCCTCCGGGGCCCTGGGGCGGGTGCACACGGTGCGCTCCACCACGATGGACCCGGCGCCGCCGCCGCCCGCGTACCTGGCGGCCTCGGGCGGCATCTTCCGCGACTGCGCCGTCCACGACCTCGACGCCGTCCGCTTCGTCACCGGCCGCGAGGTCGTCGAGGTGTACGCCACCGGCGACGCCGGCGGCGACCCGGTGTTCGCCGCGCACGGCGACGTGAGCACGTCCGCGGCCGTGCTGACCCTGGACGACGGCGCGCTGGCCCTGGTCTCGAACACCCGGTGCAACCCGCGCGGGTACGACGTGCGGCTGGAGGTGCACGGCACCGCCGACTCCGTCGCCGCGGGTCTGGACGACGGGTTGCCGCTGCGCTCGGCCGAACCCGGTGCGACGTTCCCCGCCGGCCCGCCGCACCGGTTCTTCGTGGACCGGTTCCGGGACGCCTACCGCGCCGAGCTGGCCGCGTTCACCGGGGTCGTCGCGGGCACGCGCCCCTCCCCCTGCACCGTGGACGACGCCCTGGAGGCCGGCTGGCTCGCCGAGGCGTGCGACCTGTCCCTGCGCGAGCACCGGCCCGTGCGGGTGGCCGAGGTGCGGCTCGCCGGCGCTCGCGCGTGAGCCGCGTCGTCGTCCTCGGCTCGCTCAACGCCGACCTGCACCTGGGCGTCGAGCGGCACCCCGCGCCCGGGGAGACCGTGCTGGCGGGCACCGTGGCGCACCGGTCCGGCGGGAAGGGCGCCAACCAGGCCCTCGCCGCGGCGCGGGCCGGGGCCGAGGTGGCCCTCCTCGGCGCGGTGGGCGACGACGAGCGGGGGCGCGCGCACCTGCGGCACCTGCGGGCGTCCGGCGTCGGCACCTCCGCCGTCCGCGTCCTCGCCGGCGTCCCGACCGGCACCGCCGTCGTCTGCACCGACGCGGGCGGCGAGAACACGATCGTCGTCGCGCCGGGCGCCAACCACCGCGTCGGGCCGGGCGACCTGGCCGCGCTGGACGAGCTCGGGCCCGGCGACGTGCTGCTCGCGCAGCTGGAGCTGCCGCTGGACGTCGTCGCCGACGGCGTGCGCCGCGCCGCGCGGCGCGGCGCCCGGGTGGTGCTGAACCTCGCCCCGTACGCCCCGCTGCCGGACGACGTGCTGGCCGTCGCTGACCCCGTCGTCGTCAACGAGCACGAGGGCGCCCTGCTGCGCGGGGCGGGGCTCGCGCCGCCGTCCCTGCTCACCACCCTCGGCGCGCGCGGTGCGCGCTGGGGGGACCTGGAGGTCCCCGCCGAGCGCGTGCGGGTCGTGGACACCACCGGCGCCGGGGACGCGTTCTGCGGCGCGCTGGCCGCGCACCTGGCCGCCGGCGCCGACCGGGCGGCCGCGCTCGCGGCGGCCACCGCGGCCGCGGCCGCCTGCGTGCAGCACGAGGGCGCTCAGCCGCCCGCGAGCTCCGGGTAGCGCGCCCCGACGCGGTCGGCGACGGCGTCGAGCGCCGCGAGCCCCGCCACGACGTCGTCGGCCGGGCGCAGCGGTGTCGTGGTGGCGCCCTCGCCGACGCGGGCGGCGACCTCGGTGGCCTGGTGGTGCAGCCCGCCGTGGTCGTGCGGCTCCGGGTCGCGCCAGCGGTCCAGCAGCGCGCCGTCGCTCCCGCGCAGCTCCACGTCGCCGGGGGTGAACCAGCGCGTGGGCAGGACCAGGGAACCCCGCGTCCCCGCGAGGACGGCGGTGCACGGGGTCGTGCTGAAGAGGGTCGTGTGCAGCACCGACTGGCGACCGCCGGCGTGCGCGAGCAGCGCCGAGGCCTGGCCGTTCACGCCGCTGGGCGCGTCCTCGCCCGAGGCGTGGACGACCTCGGCCGGGCCCAGCGCCCAGGTGGCGAGGGTCGTCAGGTAGCTGCCGAGGTCCAGCAGCGTGCCGCCGGCCAGCGCCGGGTCGAGGATGCGGTGCCCGCCGCCGGGCGCGAACCGCTCGCCGTGGTCGGCGAGGACGGTGCGCACGTCGCCGAGCAGCCCGTCGGCCAGGACCTGCCGGACGACGTCGAAGCGGGGCAGGAACAGCGTCCACATCGCCTCCGCGCAGAACACCCCGCGCGCGGCGGCGGCGTCGGAGACCTCCCGCGCCTGGGCGGCGGTCAGCCCGAGGGGCTTCTCGACGAGGACGTGCTTGCCGGCCGCCACCGCCAGCAGGGCGTGCTCGCGGTGGGTGTGGTGGGGGGTGGCGACGTACACGACGTCCACGGCCGGGTCGGCCACGAGCGCCTCGTACGAGCCGTGCGCGACGGGGACGCCGGCGGCGGCGGCGAAGCGGCGCGCGGACGCCTCGCCGCGCGAACCGACGGCGTGGACGACCTGGCGCGTGGAGCGCTGCAGCGCGGCGGTGAACCGCTGCGCGATCCAGCCGGTGCCGAGCACGCCCCAGCGCAGGGCCGGGACGCTCGCCGGGTCGCGGGGACGCGGGGCGGGCAGGGCGGTGGGGACGCCGGTCACGCGCTCACCTCCCGCCAGGCGCCGCCGGCGCGCATCGAGGCGATGGCCGCGGCGGCGACCCGCTGGGCGGTGACGCCGTCGGCGGCCGTGGCCAGCGCCGGGTCGACCGGGCCGCCGCGGGCCGCGTCCACCCACGCCTGCAGCTGGAGGCGGTAGGCGTCGGCGAACCGGGGCCGCCAGTCCGCGTCGTGCGCCCGGGCGCGGCGCAGGTCGGCGTCCACGTGCAGGCGCGCCGGCACGGGCAGCACGGCCGCGCCCGCGGACCCGACGACCTCGCAGCGCACGTCGTAGCCGTAGCGGGCGGCGAGGAACACCTCGACGGTGGTGAGCGCTCCGTCGGCCGTGCGCAGCAGCAGCAGCTGCGGGTCCACCAGCACCGGGTCCCCGGCCAGCGCCGCGGCCGGCGCGTGCCAGGACACCTCGACGACCTCGCTGCCCAGCAGCCACGGCACGACGTCGAGGTCGTGCACCGCCGAGCCGGTCACCGACGACTCCGAGGTGGCGCCCGGCCCGGGGGCCACCCCGCGGCTGACGTGGTGGACCAGGCGCGGCTCGCCCAGCAGGCCCTCGCGCACGGCCCCGCGCAGGACGACGTAGCCGGGGTCGAAGCGGCGCATGAACCCCACCGCGAACAGCGGGGCACCCGGCACCGCCGCGGCCGCGGCGACCTCCAGCGCGCCCTCCAGGGTCGGCGCGAGGGGTTTCTCGCACAGCACCGGCTTGCCCGCGGCCAGCGCCGCGGTCGCCAGCGCGGGGTGGGTGGCGTCCGGGGAGGCGATGACGACGGCGTCCACGTCGTCGGCCGCGCAGACCTCGGCGGGGTCGGTGCTGACGCGCGCTCCCCCCGCACCGGCGGCCGCCGCGGCGGCGCGGGCGGCGTCGGGGTCGGCCACCGCGACGACGACGGCGCCGCTGACGGACCGGTGCAGCGTGCGGGCGTGGTCGGCGCCCATGACCCCGGCGCCGACCACGCCCACGCGCAGGACGTCGTGCGTCACGCGCGCACCTCGCGCCGGCGCGCCGCCTGCGCGCGCAGCTGCGCGCGCGCTCCGTCCGCGTCGACGTCCCCGTCCAGGCAGCGCAGCACCAGCTCGGCCTGCGACTCGGGGTTGATCCGCCCGATCGGCTGGTCCAGGTCGAGGTCGGTGGGGAACGGGTACCCCTCGGCGGAGGCGGCGACGACGTTGCCCAGCTGCTGCGCGGAGGCCCCGGCGGCCCGGCGCTCGCGCAGCACCGGGTACAGGGCCTCGGAGACGGCGAGGCGGTCGACGGCCTCCAGGGAGCGCCCGAACGCGGAGGAGACCTGCAGCAGGTTCGCCATGCGCCGCACGTCCGCGGACACGTTGCTGCCCGCGCAGTGGAACAGCGCCGGGTTGAAGAACACCGCGTCGCCCTTGCGCAGCGGCAGCTGCACGTGGTGCTCGTCGAAGTACGCGCGGAACTCCGGCAGGCCGACGGCCAGGTAGCCGGGGCCGTACTTCTGCGAGTGCGGCAGGTACATCGTCGGCCCGGACTCCACGGGCATGTCGACGTGGGCGACGGCGCCCTGCAGGGTCATCACGGGCGAGAGCCGGTGCACGTGCGCGGGGAAGCGCACGGCGGTCTCCAGGGGCATGAACCCCAGGTGGTAGTCGCGGTGCGGGATCTGCGCGGTGCCGCCGGGGTTCACCACGTTGAGGTCGGAGATCACCTGGTACTGCGGGCCGAGCCAGGCGACGGAGACGAGGTCGACGACGTCCGTGGCGAAGTAGTCGAAGAACACCTGCGGGTCGCGCAGCGCGAGCTTCTCCAGCGCCCCCCACACGCGGTCGTTCGCGCCGGGCTTCGCGAAGTGGTCGCCGCCGGCCACACCCGCCGCGCGCTGCTCGTCGATCATCTCCTGGTAGACGGCGCTGGCGCGGTCCACGACGTCCGCCTCGAAGGCGCCGGCGAAGACGGCGATGCCGGCGCCGTCGGCCAGGACGTGCGCGATCTCGTCCTGCACCTGCGCGCGGTCACCGCCCGCGGCCAGGTGGGCCCGCAGCCGCTCGCCGTAGACGGGCACGCCGCGCTCGACGCGGTCGGCGGACGGGACGTCGGCCGGGTCGGTGCCCACCTCGACGAGGCGGCGGAACTCCTGCAGGTCGCAGTCCTCGCGGGTCAGCCAGGAGGAGGGGCGGCGGGTGGTCGTCGCGGTCACGGTCACGTCCTCTCGTCGTCGGCCGCGGTGCGGCCGGGGGGTTCTCCGGTGAACCCGCCGTGCAGGACGCTACGGGCCCGCGGGGGCCCGGGGAGCTTGCCGGTCCGTCATTTTCCCACCATCCTCGGGCGGTGCCCCGCACGTTCCGCGTCCGCGACATCGCCCTGCAGGCGGGGGTGTCCGAGACCACCGTCGACCGCGTCCTCAACGGCCGGCCGGGTGTGCGGGCGACCACGGTGGACGAGGTGCACCGCGCGGTGGCCGACCTGGAGCGCCAGCGCACGCAGCTGCGGCTGACGGGCCGCACGTTCGTCGTGGACGTCGTCGTCGACGCGCCCGAGCGGTTCACGACGGCCGTGCGCGAGGCGCTGGAGCGGACCTTGCCGGTGCTGCGCCCGGCGGTGCTGCGCTGCCGGTTCGCCTTCTCCGACGCCGCCTCCCCCGCCGAGGTCGCCGGCCGGCTGCGGGAGGCCGCCCGGCGCGGCTCGCACGGCGTGGTGCTCAAGGCCCCCGACAGCCCGGAGGTCGTGGACGCCGTCGCCCGGCTGCGCGCGCGCGGCGTGCCGGTCGTGACCCTCGTGACCGACCTGCCCGGCAGCGCGCGCGTGGCCTACGCGGGGATCGACAACCGGGCGGCGGGCGCGACCGCCGCGTACCTCGTCGGGCGCTGGGGCGGGGGCGGGCGGCGCAGCGTGCTCCTGGCGCGCGGCCGCTCGACGTTCGAGGGCGAGGACGCCCGCTGCACGGGTTTCCTCGGCACGCTGCGCGAGGAGTTCCCCGGCGTCCGCGTCCACGAGGTGCGCGAGGACGAGCGCCCGGGGGCCGCGCTGGGCGACCTGGTGCGCGCCGCGCTGCGCGCGGACCCGGAGCTGGACGCCGTCTACTCCGCGTACGCCTCGGGCGGATCCGCGCAGGTGCCGCGGGCGTTCGCCGCCGAGGGCCGCCGGTGCGGGTTCTTCCTCGTGCACGACCTGCACCCCGAGCACGAGCGGCTGCTGCGGACCGGGGAGGTGGACGTGGTGCTGCACCACGACCTGGCCGGGGACCTGCGCCGCGCCTGCCACGCCCTGCTGCAGGCGCGCGGTGAACTGCCGGGCGCACCGCACTCGTGGTCCTCCTCGGTGCAGGTCGTCACGCCCCACAACCCGCCGGTCCCGCTGCCGCTCGGCTGACGCCGCCCGCGCGGCGACCTATCGTCGGGGTCGGGCACCGACGCCGAGCACCCCTGGAGGACACCGTGACCGCCACACCCGTCCCGCCGCGCTCCCGCACCGGCTGGTTCACGCCGGACGACTGCCGGCTGGAGGACTTCCGCGCCGTCGTGGAGGTGGAGACCCCCCTGGCGGAGTTCCCGCACGCCGACGCCGTGGAGCAGGGCGTCCTCGTCTACGGCGAGCGGTACCGGGAGCTCGCGGGCACCGCGGAGGGCCGCCGGGAGGTGCAGGCCGAACTGGCCCGCGCGCTGACCGACGGACCGGGCGTCGTCGTGTTCCCCGGCGCGTTCGACCCCGCCGTCGTGGACCGGGCCACGCAGCGGTTCACCGCGATGATCGAGGAGCAGCGCGCGGCCGGCGTGAGCGGCGGCGACCACTTCGCCACGCCCGGCGCCAACGACCGCGTGTGGGGGGCGCTGGACAAGCTGGGCGTGCGCGACCCGGAGGTGTTCGCGGACTACTACGCCAACGACGTCCTGGCGCTGGTCAGCGAGGCGTGGCTGGGCCGCGGCTACCAGGTCACCTCCCAGGTGAACGTCGTCAACCCGGGCGGCAGGGCGCAGCGCGCGCACCGCGACTACCACCTGGGGTTCATGGACCGCGAGCAGGCGCTGGGGTACCCGGTGCACGTGCACGCGCTGTCCCCCGGCCTGACGCTGCAGGGCGCGGTCGCGCACGTGGACATGCCGGTGGAGTCCGGGCCGACGCTGTACCTGCCGCACTCGCACAAGTACCCCGCCGGGTACGTCGCGTTCCACGAACCCGCGTTCACCGAGTACTTCGAGGCGCACCGCGTGCAGCTGCCCCTGCGCAAGGGCGACGCCGCGTTCTTCAACCCGGCCCTGTTCCACGGGGCCGGGTCGAACGTGTCGGCGGACGTGCGGCGGATGGCGAACCTGCTGCAGGTCTCCTCCGCGTTCGGGCGGGCGATGGAGACGGTCGACACGACGGCCCTGTCGGCGGCCGTGTACCCGGTGCTGCGCGCGCGGCGCGCGGCGGGGGCCGGCGAGCGGGAGCTGCGCAACGTCGTCGCGGTCGCCGCCGAGGCGTACCCGTTCCCCACGAACCTCGACGCCGACCAGCCGATCGGCGGGCTGGCGCCGCAGAGCCAGGCCGAGCTGGTCCACCAGGCGCTGCAGGAGGACTGGGAGCCGGACCTGCTGGGCACGGCCCTGGCGGCGCAGCAGGAGCGGCGCCGCTCGCGGCTGGGCTGAGCCCGGGCGCAGGGGGGGGGGGGCCCCCGCCCCCGGCGGGGGGGGGGCGCGGCCCCGCCCGCGCCGGCGGGCGGCGGCGCCCC
>NZ_JBJLSH010000033.1:0-53102 GCF_050871905.1 Kineococcus haloalkalitolerans | reverse complement strand
CCACCAGCAGTCGGTGGAGCTGGGGTTCGTGCCGGCGTAGATGATCAGCCGCGCCTGACCGGTCCGGGGTGAGGGGGGCCCCCACCGCCGCGCCGGTGGGGGCCCTCGTCGTCCGCGGGCGGCGTTCTCGCGGGTGCTCAGACCACGGTGAGCGTGATCGTCGAGCCCCTCGGCACCGCGCGGCCCGCGTCCGGGTCGGAGGAGCGCACCGTGCCGAAGATGCCGCCGAGCACGTTCTCCACCCGCACGCGGAAGCCCAGCTCCTCCAGCGCGGCGCGGGCGTCGGCCACCTGGCGGCCCTGCACGGCGGGGACCTCGACCAGCGGCGGGCCGGTGGAGACGACGAGGTCGACCGCGTCGCCGCGGAAGAGGGTCCCGTCGTCGGGGTCCTGGGAGACGACGGCGCCCGCGGGGACGCTCTCGCTGGTCTCCTCGCGGGTGCCGCCGACGACGAGCCCGGCGTCCTCCAGGGCGGCGCGGGCCTCGGCCACGGTGTCGCCGGTGACGTCGGGCACGTCGATCGGCTGCCGGCCCAGCGAGACGACGAGCGCGACGGGCGTGTCGTGGTCCAGGACCGTCCCGGCCGCCGGGTCGGTGGCGACGACGTCACCCTCGGGCACGTCCTCGCTGTGCTCGCGACGCACCTCGCCGACGGCCAGGCCGCCGTCGGTCAGGGCGCGCGCGGCGTCGGCCTCGGGGTCGCCGACGACGTCCGGCACGGGGTGCTGCTCGACGCCCAGGCTGACCACGAGGGTCACCGTGCCGTCGCGGCGCACCCGGTCCCCGGCCGCGGGGTCGGTGGCGGCGACCACGCCGGCGGGCACGGTGTCGCTGTACGCCTCCTCGCGCTCCACGGCCAGGCCGGCGGCGGCCAGGGCCTCGGCGGCCCGGTCGGGGTCGCGGCCCGTGACGTCGGGCGTCGTCGTCCACGCTCCGGGGCCGGCGAGGAAGAACCACGACAGGCCGGCGGCCAGCGCCAGCACGACGAGGGTGGCGACCATGAGCACGACGCTGCGGCGCCGCCGGCCGCCCTGCGGCCCCCAGCCGACGTCGGCGGTGCGGGCGCGCGGACCGGTGGCGCTCCCCACCGCGGCGTCGGGGGCCTCGTCCGCGGTGCCGCCCGCCGAGGCCGGCGCGACGAGGGCGCTGAGGGCGCCGGCGCCCGCGGGCGGGCCCGCCTCCCCGTCGCGCTCCAGCCCCGTCAGGTCGATGCGCACGGTGTCGCCGGCGCCGCCCGGCGCCGGGCGGGCGGGTCGGGCCGACAGCTCCGCCGGGGTCAGCGCGGCGCGGGCCGCGCGCAGCTCGGCGCGGAAGGCGGCCGCGTCGGCGTAGCGCTCGTCGGGGTCCTTGGCCAGGGCCTTCAGCACGGCTCGATCCAGGGCGGCGGGCAGGCCCGCCACCAGCGAGGACGGGGCCGGCGGGTCGTCGTAGACGTGCCGGTAGGCCAGCCGCACGGGGGTGTCCCCGGTGAACGGCGGCTGCCCGGTGAGCATCTCGAAGAGCAGGACGCCCACGCCGTAGACGTCGCTGCGGGCGTCGGCCACCCCCCGGGCCACCCGCTCGGGGGCCAGGTACTCCGCCGTGCCCAGCAGCTCGGCGCCGTTGCCGGCGGTGGACTGCGCGGTCGCGGCCGCCGAGCGCGCCAGCCCGAAGTCGGCGACCTTGACGCGGCCGTCGTCGCCGACGAGGACGTTGGCCGGCTTCACGTCGCGGTGCAGGACGCCCTTGCGGTGGGCCTCCGACAGCGCGTCGAGCACGTCGGAGGCCACGGCGAGGGCCTCGCCCGGGGTCAGCAGGCCGTGCTCGCGCACCACGTCGCGCAGCGTGCGCCCCGGCACCAGCTCCATGACGAGGTAGGCGGTCTCCTCGTCGCTGCCCTGGTCCAGGACGCTGACGATGCCCGGGTGCGCCAGCCGCGCGGCCGACTTGGCCTCGCGCACGAAGCGCTGGCGCGCGTCCAGGTCGTGCGCGAGGTCGGCGCGCAGCACCTTCAGCGCCACCTCGCGGTCCAGGCGGGTGTCCAGCGCGCGGTAGACGACGCCCATGCCGCCGCGCCCGATCCGCCCGAGCACGCGGTACCGCCCGTCGAGCACGCGCCCGACGAGCGGGTCGGAGAGGGTGGCGTCCACGGGCAGCGAGTCTAGGTCGGCCGGCGGCCGCCCCCGGCTCCCCGCGCCGGGACGGTCAGCCGAACCTCGACATCAGGGTGCGCACGTTGGCCACGTAGCGGCGGGTGTCGTCGTACATGCCGCGGGAGCGGACGCCCGCCTCGCCCTGGTAGTAGGAGGCGATCGCCACGTCCAGGTCGTTGCGCGCGGTGAGGGTGCGCAGGATGACGACCCCGGCCTTGGCGTTGTCGTGCGGGTCGAACAGGTCCAGGTCCTCGCCGAGCAGGTTCGAGGCCCACTCGCCGGAGCTGGGGATGACCTGCATGGCGCCGATGGCGTTGGCGTGGGAGACCACGCGCATGTTGAAACCGGACTCCTGGTAGGAGACCGCCAGCGCGAGGGCGGGGTCGACGCCCAGGCGCACGGCCGTGGAGCGCACGATCTCGCGCATCTCCTCACGACCGGGCAGGTCCGCCGACGCCAGCCGTGCCTGGTTCTGTGCCACGGCGCCGGCGATGGTGCCGGCGCGGGTGGTGCCGTCCGCCGGGGCGGCCGACGAGCTGGGGGAGGGGGCGGGCGCCTGCGCGCCCGGGCCGAGGTCGAGGACCTGCCCCTCGCGGATGAAGCCGTCGGCGGTCAGGCCGTTGGCCCGCACGAGCGCGGCGACGCTGGTGCCGTGGGCGGCGGCGATCGCGCCGAGGGTGTCGCCCGCGCGGACGGTGTAGCGCCCGCCCGACGCCTGGTCCGCGGCGGGCGCCGCGGCGGACGGGCCGGTCAGCCGCAGGACCTGGCCCTCGCGGATGAAGCCGCGCGCGTCCAGGCCGTTGGCGTCGCGCAGGGCCCCCACGGTGGTGCCGTGGGTGGCGGCGAGGGCCCCGAGGGTGTCGCCGGCGCGCACGGTGATCTCCGCGGGGGCGGCGCTCGCGCCGGCGTCCGCGGCACCGCCGGGGGCGGGCACGCGCAGCTCCTGGCCCTCGCGGACCCGGGCGCGGGCGTCGAGGCCGTTGGCCTCCACGATCGCGCGCACGCTGGAACCCGTGCGGGCGGCGATGTGCCCGACGGTGTCCCCGCGCCGCACGGTGACGAGGGTCTCGCCGGCGGGCGCGGCGGGTGCTGCGGCGACCCGCGCCGGTGCCTGCGCCGCGACCTGGGCGGGTGCCTGCGCGCTCACCTGGGCGGGGGTCGCGGCCGAGGCGGTGCCGGCCACGGCGCCCGGTGCGGCGGCGCCCACGAGGGCGGCGGCCAGCCACCGCCCGCGCCGGCGCTCGGCGGCGCTCTGCTCGCCGCGACGGCCCTCGCCGGGCTGCGGTGCCCGCTCCTCGGGACGGTCCTCGGACGGGTCGCTGTGCTCGGCCATGGGGCGGGTGTCCTCCGCGGTCGTCGGGGGTGCGGGCGATCGGGCGGGCCCCGGCGGTGATCGCCGGTCGAGCGCGAACCTACCCGACCGGCGCCCCGCGGCCCGGTCAGCACCCGCCGCGACCGCCGGGCGCGTCGTCCGCCCGTCCCTGGCCGACTCCTGGCGCGCTCACCACCCCCGCCCGGCCCGCGGGGGGTGGGGAGCGCGCCAGGAGTCGACAGGACGCGCCGGGGGCCGCCCCGTGCGCGCGCGTCGGACGCGGGTGGCAGGCTGAGGGGGTGGCTGGACCGGTGAGGGCGGAGGTCGCCCGCGACGAGGGCGACGACCTGGACGACGTGGTCGGCGAGTGGCTGACCGTCCCCGACGTGGCGGAGCGGATGGGCGTGGAGCTGCGCACCGTGCGCCGCCTGCTGCAGGAGCGCGAGCTCGTCGCGGTCCGCCGCGGCGAGCGGCACGTGGTGTCGGTGCCGGCGGCGTTCGTCACGCCCGAGGGCCCGCTGCAGCACCTGCGCGGCACCCTGTCGGTGCTGCTGGACTCCGGCTACTCCGACGCCGAGGCCGTCCGCTGGCTGTTCACGCCCGACGACACCCTGCCCGGCACACCGGTGGCCGCCCTGGCGGCCAACCGCAAGACCGAGGTGCGCCGCCGGGCGCAGGCACTGTCCTTCTGAGGTCCTCCCGGACCCCTGCCGAGCCGCGCCCGGCCCGCCGCCGGGTCAGGCCGGCAGCTGCCGCCAGCGCGCCTCGCGCCGGCGGGCCAGCTGGGCGCGGCCCAGCGCGGGCAGCGCCACGGCCAGCCGCCGGGGCAGCGGCACCGACACGCGCCGCCACAGCACGTCGTACCCGGCGCGCTCGACCGCGCCGAGGATGCCCCCGTACAGCTCGAAGGCCGTGCGCAGGCAGTCGCGGCTGGTCGGGTGGACCATCGCGATGCCCGGCTCGGCCTGCGCGTAGACGGCGCGGGTGCGCTCCACCTCGAACGCCAGCAGCTCCCGCACGGCGCGGGGGGTGCTGCGCGCCCGGCGGCCGGCGAGCAGGTCCTCGCGGGTGACGCCGAAGGCCTCCAGGTCCTCGGCGGGCAGGTAGACGCGCCCGCGCTCGAGGTCCTCCCCGACGTCGCGCACGAAGTTGGACATCTGGAACGCCTCGCCGAGCGCGCGGGCCGGGCCCTCCGCGCCGGGGGCCACGGGCTCCAGCACGGGCAGCATCTGCAGGCCGATGACGGCCGCCGAGCCGTACATGTACCCGCGCAGGTCCTCGTAGGTGGCGTAGCCGGTGTCGGTGATGTCCCGGCGCATCGAGGCCAGGAACGCCTCGACGTGCTCGACGGGGATGTCCCAGCGGCGCATCGTGGCGGCCATCGCCCGGCCCACCGGGTCGGTGGGGCCGGTGCCGGACAGCCCCTGCAGGAACGCGTCGCCCCAGGCCACGAGCGCGTCGGGGTCCGGGTCGGTGAGGGAGTCGACGAACTCGTCGGCGTAGCGGGCGAAGCCGTACAGCGCCCATACGTAGGGCCGCTTGGCCGGCGGCAGCAGCAGCGTGGCCAGGTAGTAGGTCTTGCCGTGCTCGGCGTGCAGCCGCCGGCACTCCTCGAAGGCGGCCCGCAGCTCCGGGTCGGCCAGCGCCGGGTCGGTGCGGGCGGCGGAGTCGAGGTCGCGGCTGCTCACCGGCGGGATGCTGCCACGCCCCGCCGCGCTCGTGCGCCGCGGGGCGCACGAGCCCGCTGTGCATGCACAGCGGGCTCCTCGAGCCGTGGCTCTGGCGCTCCGGCGGGGTCTGTGCATACAGTCGTCGTCGGCAGCGGCTGCCGGGGACGACGAGGAGGTCGGGGTGCGCGCCAGCGAGCGGGTCTACCGGCGCCTGCGCCGCGACGTCCTCGACGGCGTCCTGGCCCCCGGCGACGTCCTCGCCGAGGTCGAGCAGAGCCGGCGCCTCGGCGTCTCGCGCACCCCCGTGCGCGAGGCGTTCGCGCGCCTGCTGGGCGACGGGCTGGCCAGCCCGCTGGCCGGTCGAGGCCTCGTCGTCAGCGCGCTGTCCGCGCGCAGCGTCGAGCAGCTGTACGACGTGCGCTCCGCGCTGGAGGAGCAGGCCGTGCGCCTGGCCGCCGTCCGGCGCGACCCTGCCGTCTTCGCCCGCCTGGCCGAGGACTTCGCCCGAGCGCCGCGGTTGCTGGAGGAGGAGCCCGGTGAGCCCGGCGAGGACGCCCTCGACCGCTACTACGCCCTGACCGAGGCCTTCGACGCCGCTCTCGACGAGGCCGTCGACAACCCCCACCTCGTGCAGGCGCTGACGGCCGTGCGCACCCACCTGGCCCGCGTGCGCCGCCTGGCCCGGCACGACCCCGCCCGGCTGCGCCAGGCCGCCGCCGAGCACCAGCTGGTGGCCGAGGCCGTCGCCGCCGGCGACGCCGTCCTCGCCGTGCACGCCGTCGGCGTGCACCTGCACCGCAGCCGCGCCCGCTTCGTCGAGGCCGTCGCGCGGCAGGAGGCGGGCGCCCCGCCCGTCGAGCCCGCCGACCGACCCCAGGAGGTCCCCGCGTGAGGACGCACACCGTCCGCGTGCACCGCAGCGACGCCGGCCCGCCCCGCGAGACCGAGCTCGCCCACCAGCTGGCCGTCGTGGCCGCCGACCCCGTGCCCGTCGACGACGACGTGGCCGAGATGGTCGTCAACCGGGTCATCGACGACGCCGCCGTGACGGCCGCCTCCCTGCTGCGGGCGCCCGTGGTCGCCGCCCGCGCGCAGGCGCTGGCCCACCCGCCCTCGCGCGGCGGCGCCGGGGCGCTGGTCGCCGGCACCCGCGAGGTCGCCTCCCCGGAGTGGGCCGCGTGGGCCGGCGGCGTCGCCGTGCGCGAGCTGGACTTCCACGACACCTTCCTGGCTGCCGACTACTCCCACCCCGGCGACACCGTCCCGCCGCTGGTGGCCGTCGCCCAGCACCTCGGCCTGGACGGCGCCGCCCTGCTGCGCGGGATCGTCACCGCCTACGAGGTGCAGGTCGACCTGGTGCGCGCGATCTGCCTGCACCGGCACAAGATCGACCACGTCGCCCACCTCGGCCCGGCCGTCGCCGCGGGCCTGGGGACCATGCTCGGGCTCGACGTGGCGACCACGTACCAGGCGATCGGGCAGGCCCTGCACACCACCACCGCCACCCGCCAGTCCCGCAAGGGCGCCATCTCCACGTGGAAGGCGTACGCGCCCGCCTTCGCCGGCAAGGTCGCGGTGGAGGCCGTCGACCGCGCGATGAGGGGGCAGACGTCGCCCGCACCGGTCTGGGAGGGCGAGGACGGCGTCGTCGCGTGGCTGCTCGACGGCCCCGACGCCGTCTACGAGGTGCCGCTGCCGGAGCCGGGGGAGCCCAAGCGCGCCATCCTCGACACCTACACCAAGGAGCACTCCGCGGAGTACCAGGCGCAGGCGCTGATCGACCTCGCCCGCCGCCTGCACCGCGAGCAGCCCGAGCTGGCCGATCCCGACCGCGTGCGCTCGATCGTGCTGCGCACCAGCCACCACACCCACACGGTCATCGGCTCCGGCTCCGGCGACCCGCAGAAGTACGACCCGTCGGCCAGCCGCGAGACCCTCGACCACTCCGTGCCCTACATCGTCGCGGTCGCCCTGCAGGACGGCCGCTGGCACCACGAGGACTCCTACGCCCCCGAGCGCGCCGCCCGCCCCGACACCGTCGCGCTCTGGCGGAGGATCACCACCGTCGAGGACCCCGTGTGGACCGCGCGGTACCACGACCCCGACCCGGACCGCCGCGCGTTCGGCGCCCGCCTGGAGGCCGTCCTGGCCGACGGCAGCACCGTCGCCGACGAGATCGCCGTCGCCGACGCCCACCCGCGCGGTGCGCGCCCCTTCGCCCGCCCGCAGTACCTGGCCAAGCTGCGCACCCTGGCCGCCGGCGTCCTGCCCGACGCCGAGGTCGACCGCTTCGCCGACCTGGCCCAGCACCTGCCCGAGCTCGACGCCGCCGGCGTGCGCGCCCTCGGCGTCGTCGCCCCCGACGAGCTGCTGGCCTCCGTCCCGCTGCCCGGAGGGCTGTTCTGATGCTGCACGCCACCACCACCCCCGCCGCGAAGCGCGCCGCCCTGCGCGCCGCCCTGGCCGGGGACGACCTGCTGCGCTTCCCCGGCGCCGTCAACCCGCTGTCGGCGCGGCTGGTGCAGCGCAAGGGGTTCGAGGGCGTCTACCTGTCGGGTGCCGTGATGTCCGCCGAGCTCGGCCTGCCCGACGTCGGCCTGACGACCCTGTCCGAGGTCGCCGAGCGCGCCGCCCAGGTCGCCCGCACCACCGACCTGCCCGTCCTCGTCGACGCCGACACCGGCTTCGGCGAGCCGCTCAACCTGGCCCGCACCGTGCAGGTGCTCGAGGACGCCGGGGTCGCCGCCCTGCACGTGGAGGACCAGGTCAACCCCAAGCGCTGCGGGCACCTGGAGGGCAAGCAGGTCGTCGACCTGCCCACCGCCGTGCGCCGCGTCGCCGCCGCCGTCGGCGCCCGCCGCGACGACGGCCTCGTCGTCGTCGCCCGCACCGACGTGCGCGCGCTGGAGGGCTTGGACGCGACCGTCGAGCGGGTCCGGGCCCTCGTCGACGCCGGCGCCGACGTCGTCTTCCCCGAGGCGCTGGCCGACCTGGGCGAGTTCGAGGCGCTCGCGAGCGCCGTCGAGGTGCCGGTGCTGGCGAACATGACCGAGTTCGGCCGCAGCGACCTGTTCACCCACGAGCAGCTGCGCGACGCCGGCGTCCGCGTGGTCATCCACCCCGTCTCGCTGCTGCGGCTGGCGATGGGCGCCGCCGACCGCGCCCTGGACGCCCTGCTGCGCGAGGGCACCCTGGCCGGGGAGGTGGAGCGCATGCAGACCCGCGCCGAGCTGTACGACCTGCTCGACTACGCCTCCTACGGCGCCTTCGACGCGCAGGTCTACGACTTCACCCTCGAGGGCAACCGCACGCACCGGCCGGGCTGACCGGGCCCCCACCCACCGCACGCGACGACGCGAAGGAGCGACACGTGAGCACGACCGAGAGCGGCACGGGGAGCAGCGGGACGAGCGGCACGGGCACCACCGGGACGACCGGGGGCGCGGGGGAGGTCCGCAAGGGCCTGGCCGGGGTCGTGGCCGACACCACGGCCGTCTCGCGGGTCGACCCGGCGACGAACTCGCTGCTGTACCGGGGGTACCCGGTGCAGGAGCTGGCCGCCCGCTGCTCGCCCGAGGAGGTGGCGCTGCTGCTGTGGCACGGGGAGCTGCCGGACGCGGCGCAGCTGGAGGCGTTCCGCGCGCGCGAGCGGGCCGCGCGCACCCTGCCCCGCCAGGTCACCGACGTCCTGGACGCCGCCCCGGCCGCCGCGCACCCGATGGACCTCGTGCGCACCGCCGTCAGCGTGCTGGGCCTGCACGACCCGCTGGCCGCCGACAGCTCGCCGGAGGCCGAGCTGGCCAAGGCCGAGCGGCTGTTCGCGGCGCTGCCCGGGGTCGTCGCCCACCTGCAGCGGCGCCGGCACGGGCTCGACCCGGTGCCGCCGCGCGAGGACCTGGGGTACGCGGAGAACTTCCTGCACGCCGCGCTGGGCGCCGTGCCCGGCCCCGAGGCCGTCGACGCGTTCCGCGTCTCCCTCGTGCTGTACGCCGAGCACTCCTTCAACGCCTCCACGTTCACCGCGCGCGTGGTCACCTCGACGCTGGCCGACCTGCACTCGGCCGTCACGGCCGCCGTCGGCGCCCTCAAGGGACCGCTGCACGGCGGCGCCAACGAGGCCGTCTGGCAGCTGTTCGAGGAGATCGGCCCGGGCCGGGGGGCCGCGCAGCGCGCCGAGGCGTGGCTGGAGGAGGCGTTCGCCGCGCACCGCAGGGTCATGGGCTTCGGCCACCGCGTCTACCGCGACGGCGACTCGCGCGTGCCGACGATGCGCGCCGCGCTGGAGCGGCTGGCCCGCTCCCTGGGGCGCACCGACGTGCTGGAGCTGTACGCGGCGCTGGAGGAGGGCGTGGCCCGCCGCAAGGGCCTCAAGCCGAACCTCGACTTCCCCGCCGGGCCCGCCTACGCCCTCACCGGTCTGGACACGCCCCTGTTCACGCCCGTGTTCGCGGCCGCCCGCCTGCCCGGCTGGACCGCGCACGTGGTCGAGCAGCGCGCCGACAACGCCCTGGTGCGCCCGCTGTCGGCGTACTCCGGCCCGCCCGAGCGGCACCTGCCGGGGTGAGGACCCCGCCGAGGACCCGGGGTGGGCCCTCAGCGGCGACCTCAGCGCCAGGCGCGCGAGCGGTAGGTGCGGTCGCGGCCGGTGACGCGCTCGGCGGCCAGCCGCCCCGACACCAGCACCATCGGCACGCCCACGCCCGGCTGCGTGCCCGAGCCGGTGAACACGACGTTCTCGCCCCACAGGTTCCCCGGCCGGAACGGGCCCGTCTGGCGGAAGGCGTGGGAGCTGGCGAACGGCGCGCCGTCGGCCATCCCGCGCCGCTCCCAGTCCGCCGGCGTCGTGACGTCCTCCACCTCGACCGCCTGCTCGAACCCCGGGTAGCCGCGCTGCTCCATGACCTGCATGACGTGCTCGCGGTAGCGCGGGGCGATGCGGTCCCAGTCCAGGCGCGCCCGGCCCGCCGACAGCGACGGCGTCGGGAACAGCACGTAGTAGACGTGCTTGCCCGTCGGGGCCAGCCCCGGGTCCGAGACCGTCGGGCGCGAGACCAGCACCGACGGGTCGCTCATCAGGCGGCCGTCGAGCAGCTCGCGGAACACCTGGTCCCACTGCTCGCCGAAGTGGATGCTGTGGTGCACCGGGTCCGGGTAGTCCGCCGAGGACCCCGCCAGCAGCAGGTAGCACGACGGCGAGTACGTCAGGTGCCGCACCCGCCACGGGTCGCGGCCCAGCAGGTCGCGGTGCGCCACCGGCAGGTCCGGGTTCAGCACCACCACGTCGGCCTCGATCCGCCGGCCGTCCGCCGTCAGCACCGCGCGCGCCCGCCCGCCGCGGTGCTCCACCGCGGTCACCTCGGCGCCGTAGGAGAACTCCACCCCGTGCTTCTCCGCGGCCGCCGCCATCGCCGTCGGCAGGGCGTGCATGCCCCCGCGCGGGAAGAACACCCCCGCCACCGAGTCCATGTAGGCGATCACCGCGTACAGCGCCAGCGCGTCCTGCGGGGCCAGGCCCGCGTACAGCGCCTGGAAGGAGAACATCCGCTGCACGCGCTCGTCCTTCAGGTACCGCGCCACGTGCGGGGCCAGCTTGCCGAACCCGCCCGCCGCCACCAGCCGCACCAGGTTGGGGCGCAGCAGGTCCAGCGGCGTGTCGATGTTGGAGTCGATGAAGTCGCGGATCTCGTACCGGTACAGCCGACCGACGTGCTCGACGAAGCGGCGGTACCCGTCGGCCTCCGCGCCGCCGGCCAGCTCCGCGATCGCGTCCGCCGTGCGGTCCACGTCCGAGGACACCGTCAGCGAGCTGCCGTCGGCGAAGCGGCCCCGGTACAGCGGGTCCACCGGGTGCAGGTCCAGCCAGTCGCCCATGTCCTCGCCGAGGGCGTCGAAGCAGTCGGCGATGAGGTCCGGCATCGTCAGCACCGTCGGGCCGGTGTCGAAGCGGTACTCCCCGGCGCTGCCGTCGGTGCCCGTGCCCAGGCGCACCACCAGCCCGGCCCGCCCGCCCGGCACGTCCTCGCGCTCCAGGACGGTGACCCGCCGGCCCGCGCCGGCCAGACGCATCGCCGCCGACAGGCCCGCCAGCCCGGCGCCGACGACGACCACGTGCTCGCTGGGGCCCTCGACGTGCCGGGTGCGCCCCGGCAGCCAGTCCAGGGTCCGCGACAGGCGGCTCACGAGCGCCTCGCCGTCGCCGCGACGACCAGCTCGTGCAGCGCCGCGCGCGCCGTCGCGTCCACGTCCGCCTCCTCCAGCGCCGTGCACGCCACCTCGACCTGCGTGGTGATGAGCTCCTCCACCCGTTCCAGCGCGCCCGTGGCCACCAGGACCTCGCGCAGCGCGTCCACCCCCCGCTCGTCCAGCGCGGGGTCGCCCAGCAGCCGCTCCACCAGCGCGGCCTGGTTCGCGTCGGCCGCCTGCACCGCCAGCGCCACCAGCACCGTCCGCTTGCCCTCGCGCAGGTCGTCCCCGGCGGGCTTGCCCGTCACCGACGGGTCGCCGAACACGCCCAGCACGTCGTCGCGCAGCTGGAACGCCTCGCCCAGCGCCAACCCGAACGTCGAGTAGCTGGCCACCAGCGCGTCGTCGGCGCCGGCCAGCGCCGCGCCCAGCAGCAGCGGGTGCTCGATGGAGTACTTGGCGCTCTTGAACCGCACGACGCGCCGCGCGCGCTCCACCGCCCCGGCCGCGCCCCGCGAGGCCGAGGACGCCTGCTCCAGCATGTCCAGGTACTGCCCGCCCATCAGCTGGGTGCGCATCGTGTCGAAGACCCGCCGCCCGGCCCACAGCCGCTCCGCGGGGAAGGGGGAGCGGGCGAACACCTCGTCGCTCCACGCCAGGCACAGGTCCCCGGCCAGCACCGCGCCGGCCAGGCCGAAGCGCTCGGGGCTGCCCGACCACGCCGCCGCCCGGTGCTGGGCGGCGAAGCGGCGGTGCGCCGCCGGCTGGCCCCGCCGCGTGTCGGAGTCGTCCATCACGTCGTCGTGCAGCAGCGCCGCGGCCTGGAACAGCTCCAGCGCCGCCGCCGCGCGCAGGATGCCGCGGCCCTCCTCGCCGCCGTCGCCGCCGGCGCCGCGGTGGCCCCAGAAGCAGAACGACGGGCGCAGCCGCTTGCCGCCGGACAGCAGGGCCCGCACCGCGTCCAGCACGGGGCCGGTCTCCGGGTCCACCTCGCGCAGCAGCAGCTCCTGCTCGCCGACGAACACCGCCAGCTCGTCCTCCACCGCGGCGCGCAACCACGCGGTGGTGCTGCGCGCCTCGTCCAGCACCGCGGCGGGCAGGCGCACGGCGTCGTCACCGCAGGACAGCTCCAGGGTCTCCTCGACCGTGGGCGCTCCGGTGCTGGGGCTGGGCGGGGGAGGCGGCACAGCCGCACTCTAAGCAGGCTGAGGGTCGCGGGCGAGCGGGTGGGCGCAAGTCACACCGCCGGGCACGTCCGTCCCGCCCGCCGCCCCGACGGCCGCCCGGTCGCTGCCCCTAGGGTCGCCCGCGTGGACCGGGACACCTACCTGCGGCGCTGGTCCGCCCTGCACGGCGGTGCCGCCCCCACCGGTGTGGTCCGGGTGTGGCTGACCGGTGCGCACGCGCTGGCCCGCCCCCTGGCCGCCGCGCGCGTCCCGCCCTCGGCCGTGACCCTCGCCGGCGCGCTGGCCGCGGTGGCCGCCGCGGTCCTGGCCGTGCGCGGCGGACCCGGCGGCGCCGCGGCGCTCGCGGCCGCGCTCCTGCTGGCCGCCGGCGGGGTCCTGGACAACCTCGACGGCGCGGTCGCGGTGCTGCGCTCGGCGACCAGCGCGCTCGGCGCCGTGCTCGACGCCGTCTGCGACCGCGTCGGCGACGCCTGCTGCGCCCTCGTCCTCCTCGGCTGCGGCGCACCGCCCGCGCTGGCGCTGGCCGCCGGCGGGCTGGCCCAGCTGCAGGAGTACGCCCGCGCCCGCGTCCAGGGCGCCGGGGTCGCCGAGGTGGGCGTCGTCAGCGTCGCCGAGCGGCCCGTGCGGATCGCGCTGGCGGCCTCGGCCGCCGCGGCCGGCGTCGTGCGCCCGGGGCCGCCGTGGGCGTCGCTGGCCGCCGGGGTGTGGCTGGTGCTGGGCGTCGTGGCCGCCGTCCAGGTCGCCGTGGCGCTGGGGCGGCGGCTGCGGGAGGTCGACGCAGCTCCCTGACCGGCCCCTGACCGGCCGCCGCTCAGGCGTCGCCCACGAGGTCGGCGACGATGCGCGCCGACAGCCCCACCAGCGGCAGCCCGCCGCCGGGGTGCGCGCTGCCGCCCACCAG
This sequence comes from Kineococcus haloalkalitolerans, assembly GCF_050871905.1. Taxonomy (NCBI): domain Bacteria; kingdom Bacillati; phylum Actinomycetota; class Actinomycetes; order Kineosporiales; family Kineosporiaceae; genus Kineococcus; species Kineococcus haloalkalitolerans. Next base: position 39,717 of record NZ_JBJLSH010000033.1, on the reverse strand, counting down.
GAACAGGCCCGGCACGGGGGAGCGGTTCGCCGGCCGCAGGAACGCCGAGCGGGCCCCGTCGCTGGAGGAGCCGTAGATGGCGCCGCCGTCGCTGAGCGTCTGCTCGGCCAGGTCCGCGGGCGTGCGCACCTCGCACCAGCGCAGCCGGTCGCGCACGTCCAGGCCGCGCGCGGCCATCGCGTCCAGCACCGTGCGCGCGTAGGACTCCGCCAGCCCCGGCGCGCGCCAGTCGGTGCCGCCCGGCGGCGCCCCGCCCGGGTCGTGCACCGGCGCGTTGACCAGCACGAACCACGCCTCGGTGCGCTCGTCCGGGCGCAGCGCCGGGTCGTCCGGCGCGCTGACGTACACCGTCGGGTCGGCCACCGGCCGTCCCGCGGCCAGGTCGCGGAACTCCGCGTCGTAGTCGCCGGGGAACAGCACCGTGTGGTGGCGCAGGCCCGGGGTGCGCCCGTCCAGGGCCAGCAGCAGCACGAAGCCCGAGGAGGAGCGCCGCCGCGGCGAGGGCCGCAGCCGCGGCCGCGGCAGCAGCCGGCCGTACAGCTGCGCCGCGTCCACGGCCGAGACGACGACGTCGGCGGGCAGGACCCCGCCGTCGGCCAGCCGCACCCCGTTCACCCGCCCGCCGGCCGCGGTCACCTCCGCGACCGCCGTGCCCGTGCGCACCCGCACCCCCCGCTCGGCGGCCCGCTCGGCCACCGCCAGCGCCAGGCGGTGCAGCCCCCCGCGCACGTACCAGGCGCCGAACGCCTGCTCCACGAACGGCACCGTCGCCAGCGCGGCGGGCGCCTTGGCCGGGTGCGAGCCGGAGTAGGTGGCGTAGCGGTCCAGCAGCACCCGCAGCCGTTCGTCGCGCAGGTACTGCCGGCCCAGCCCGCGCAGGCTGCGCCACGGCGCGACCGTCCGCAGCGCCCGCACGTCGCGCGCCAGCGGCAGCAGCGTCGACACGCCGTGCAGCGGGGACTCCAGGAACGGCTCGCGGGCCACGTCCCACACCTGCGCGGCGCGGCGCAGGAACGCCGCCCACTGCGCGCCCGTGCCGGCGCCCAGCGCATCGTCCAGCGCGCGCACCACCCGCGGCACCCCGCCGCCGGGCAGGTCCAGGTGCGTGCCGTCGCCGAAGCGGTAGTGCGCCACCGGGTCCAGCGGCACCACGTCCAGCACGTCCTCGATCGGCGCGCCGGTCTTCAGGAACAGGTCGCGCTGCACGGCCGGCAGGGTCAGCAGCGAGGGACCGGTGTCGAAGGAGAAGCCGTCGCGGCTGAACCAGCCGAGCTTGCCGCCCACCCCCGGCGCCTGCTCCACCAGGTCCACCCGGTGCCCGCGCGCGGCCAGGCGCGCGGCCGCCGACAACCCGCCCAGCCCCGCCCCGACGACGACGACCCGGCTCACCGGTGCCTCACGCGACCCGACGCCCCTTCCACCGCAGCGCACCCCGCCGCCGGCCGGCGTGGGAGTCGGCGATCAGCCCCACCAGCAGCGCCACCGACACCGGGTGCGCCAGCGCGTCCGGCAGCGAGCGCCCGCCCGTGCGCTCGGCGGCCAGGTAGCGGCCCACCACCCCCGCCGCGTAGCCCACCGCCCCCGCCCGCGACCCGGCCAGCGCCGCCAGCGGCGGCAGCACGTAGACCACGAGCAGCCCGGCGCCCACGGCCACCGCGCCGCCGGGGCCGCCGAACGCCGACCACAGCGACTTCGCGTACCCCGCGCGCAGCTCGGACCAGCCCCCGTACATCCGGCACACGGCCAGGTCCGTGCCGTCGACGACCCCGCCGGCGCCGCCGGCCGCCTTCACCGCGCGCACGAGCGCGACGTCGTCCAGGACCTCCCCGCGCACCGCCCCGTGCCCGCCCGCGCGCCGGTACGCCGCCGCGTCGACGACGAGGAACTGCCCGTTCGCGGCCGCCAGCGCCGGCCGCCGCGACGTCTCCGCCGCCCGCAGCGGCAGCGTCGTCAGCCACGACCACTGCAGCAGCGGCTGCACGAGCCGCTCGGCCCACGTCAGCGCCAGCTGGCGCGGGTACGGGCTGACGAGGTCCAGGCCGCTGCCGCGCAGCAGGGCCACCGCGGAGGCCACCGCGTGCGGGGCCAGCACCACGTCGGCGTCCACGAGGACCAGGACGTCCCCGCGGGCCTCGGCGGTCAGGCGGGCGCACGCGGCCGGTTTGCCCAGCCACCCCGGCGGCGGGTCCGCGCCCTCCAGCAGCCGCACGCGCGGATCGCCCGCCGTGACGGCCCGCACCACGGACGCCGTCGCGTCGGTGGACCGGTCGTCGCACACCAGCACCTCGTACCCCTCGCCCACCTGCACCTGGTCCAGCAGCGCCGCCAGGCACGCGCCCACCCGGTCGGCCTCGTCGCGCGCGGGCAGCAGGACGCTGACCCGCTCGGCCACGACGGGCGGGTCCACGGGCGGGCGGCGCAGGGCGCGGGCGTTCAGCGCGGTGTGCGCGGTCAGCAGCACGGCCGCCGCCGACCCGCCGCGCACCGCGGCGCGCAGCAGCGCCCGGCCCGCGCCGGCGGCGCGCCTCACGCGCCCGCCCGCAGGTCGCGCAGGTACGGGCCCACGGTCAGCCCCATCGCCGCCCCGCCCCAGGCGGCCGCGGCCGGGCGGCCGAAGAACGCCGCGCTGCCCAGCGCCGAGCCCAGCCACGTCCAGCCCAGCAGCCAGGCGGGCACCCGCTGCGACGGGCCCGCGGCGCCCGCGCCGGTGCCGGGCTCCTCCAGGACGAGCAGGTGCAGGCCCGCGCACACGGCCGTGGCCGTCAGCAGCCACCCGGCGTAGTTGCTCAGCGGGATCCCCGGCAGCCCGGGCAGGTGCGGGTGCGGCACCTCGAACGCCCAGTGCCCCGCGGCCGTCATCTGCGGGTCCAGGAACAGGTCCCAGCTGGCCAGGGTCCACGCGGCCGCGGCGACGACCGCGCCGTCGCGACGGCGGCCCGGCGGCAGCCGCCGCGCCAGCCGGCGGCCCAGCTGCACGGCCGGGTGCGCCACCATCGTCCACGCCAGCGGCACGACGACGGGCACGTCCAGCACCTGCGGGCCCAGCGTCCCGGCGTAGCGGTAGCGGCCGAACGGCCGGCCGGTGCGGGTGCCGACGGCCTCCGCCAGCAGCCCCAGCCCGCCGGCCACGGCCAGCGTGCGCACCGCCCCGCGCGCCCCGCCGCGGCGCGCGGCGTCCGCCACGGCCGCCGCGCTGAAGACCCCCACCGAGCCGATGGTCGTGCGGCGCAGCCGCTCCCCGCGCAGCAGCGGGTGGGCGACCTGGCTCAGGACGGCGGCGCCCGTCAGGACGCCGGTCACCGCGCGCAGGGCGCGGGAGGGCGGGCGGTGGGGCACCCGGTCACTCTAGGGACGGGCGGCGACACCGGCCCCGCGGGACCTCCGTGCCGGCCCCCGCGACGCTCAGGACGGCAGCAGCCACCGCAGCGCCAGGAGCCCGAGCGCCACCGCGACCTCACGGGGTGCGCCCGTCGACCGTCCCCTCCAGCCCCTCGACCGCGAAGCGCGCGAACAGCTCCTCGGCGTACCAGCCCTCGCGGGGGGTGCGGACCATGACGTCGCGGTGCGCGGCGCCCCGGTGGGCGAACCCGCTCAGCGCGTCGGCGGACTCCCACAGCGAGAAGGTGCCCTGGTAGCCGAGCGGCGCCTCGCCCAGGCCGACGGCGAACCGCAGGCCCGGCACCGTCCGCAGCTCCGCGGCCACCGGCGGCACCGCCCGCCAGAAGGACAGCGCCCGCCCCGGGCGCAGGCGGGCCCGCGTCACCGAGGCCACCGGCCCCGCGTGCGGCGCGCCCGCGGCGGGACCGAACGGCTCGCGCCCCGACCAGCGGCCGCGGCTGCTCAGCGGCCGCAGCTCGGCGCGCAGCGTCTCGCTCGCCGCCCGCCGCCAGGCGCGCGCCGTCGCGGAGCGCTCGAAGGCGGCCGCGTCGGCCGCGGAGTCCCAGGCGACGAGCGCGGCCCAGCGCAGCGGGTCCGCGTCGCGGACGGTGAAGGTGCGCCCGTCCCCGGTGCCGAGCATCTTGCGGAAGCGCGCGCCGGGGGTGCGGGCGAGCAGGACCCGGTCCAGGGCCATCCGCCCCAGGGCGAGGGGCACGGCGCGGGGCGGCACCGTCCACAGGTGGAGGGTGACCAGCGCGGGCGGCGGCTCGGCGGGCTGCTCGGGGGGCTGGGCGGGCACCAGCGGACCCTACGTCCGTCCCGCGGGCGCGGCCCGCCCGTCGTCCCCGCCCCCGTCTCCACGCCCGGGCTCGTGGGCGGCGACGTGGGCGCGCACCAGGCGGGCGACGTCGGCGGGCCGGTCCCACGCGGGCACGTGCCCGCAGCGCTCCCAGCGCTCCCAGCGCGCGCCCGGCGGGGCGAGCTCGCGCCGCAGGTACTCCGGCGGCAGGACGCGGTCGCGGGCACCGGTCACGACGACGACCGGCACCCGCACGTCCGCCGCGCGGGTGAACGACCCGGCGGCGAGGGCCGCGTCCGCCGCGGGGTAGCCCGGTGCTGAGGCGACCGCCTCCAGGGCGTCCCGCGCGAGCGCCACCGGCAGCGCGCGGGGGGCCGCGCTGGTCGCCGTGAACGCCAGCGTGCGCCCGACCGCCCCCGTGACGAACCCCTCGGGCAGGTGCCGCGCCCAGCGGGCCAGCCGCTGGCCGGTCGGCAGCAGCGGTGGCCGTCGCCGCGCGCTGCGCCACAGCCCCGCCGGGGTCAGGGCGGTCAGGCTGGCCAGCGCGGGGGTCGACGGGTCGTCCCGCGCGGCGGCCTCCAGCGCGACCCACCCGCCGAAGGAGTGCCCGACCAGGTGCACCGGGCGGCCGTCCTCCCCGCGCAGGCGCACCGCCAGCCGCAGCAGCCGCCGGCCCAGGGCGGCCGGCGCCATGGCGTCCGCCCCGTCGGCCGGGCCCAGGGCGGGGCTGAGCCCGTGCCCGGGCAGGTCGACCAGCAGCAGCCGGTGGTCGCGCCCGAGGTCGCCCGTGACGGGCGCCCACGCGGTCGAGGCGCCGCCGAGGCCGTGCACGAGCAGCACGCGGGGCGCCGCCGGGTCGCCGGTCCCCGGGGCCGTGGTGCACAACCCCTCCGGCCCGGTGCCGGCCCCCGGTGCTGTCGCGCCCACGTCCCGTGCACGCCCGGGAGGCGCGGGCGGTTCCCGCCCGCCGCTCACCGGCCGTCGCGGGTCAGCCCAGTTCGACCGGGTGCCCGGCGGTCAGGCGCAGCAGCTCGTCGTAGCGGGTGCGGAACACCGCGCGGGGGTGGCCCGCCGGGACCTGCACGACCGGGTGCACGGCGAGCGCGACGTCGACGAACGTCGTCAGGGCCGCGGGCAGGCCCACGGGTGCGGCGCTGCCCGGCGCGGCCCCGGTGAGCCGGTGCGCGAGCGCGTCGTCGGCGGGGTCCAGCCGCGCCAGGCCCAGGACCCCCGCGAGCACGCCCGGCAGGGTGCGGTGCACGCCCGCGCGGACCACGAGGACGGGTTCGTCCGGGCGCACGTCGACCCCGCCGGTGCCGATCGCGCCCGCGGGCAGGCCCGCCCGGCTGCAGCGGGCCACGAGCACCCCGGTCACCGCCAGGGCCTCGGGGGGCACGCCGAGGTGGGCGGCCCGGGCGGCGGGGTCGTCGAGACCGGGCGGCAGTTCCACGACGGTGCCGGCCGCGGCGAGGGCCGCCAGGGCGGCGGCGGTGGCGACGACCGCGGGGTGCTCACCGGGGTGCCCGCTCGGCTCGTCCCGCGGGGCGGTGGCCGTCCGCGCCGGCCCGGTCACCCCGGTCGGCCCCGGACCGTCGCGCACCCGGTTCCCGCGCGCGGGGGAGCGGTGCAGCAGGACGGGCGGCGTCCACCTCATGCCCCTGCACGGTAGGCCGCGGGGGGACCCGCGGCGCGGTGGACCGGGTCCCCGGCCGGGGCGCCCCGGCGTCCACCGGGGCGCCGTTCCCCGTTGACGCGGTCGGGGAGGCGTGGTGTACCGTCGATCACAGTTCGAACAGGTGTTCGAACGCCGCGGCCGCCCGGCGGTGCGGGTGGACGGGAGAGGGGAAGCTCCCGCCCGTCCGCCCGCCGGGTGCGTCGTGGAGCCGTCTTCCCCCGGCTCGCCCGCCGCCGGAGCCCTCCGGCGGCGCCGGCTCGAGGAGGGGAGGCAGGTCCGGTGAGACGGTTCTGCGACACCGTGCACGTCCGCTCCGGCGCGATCGGCGACGACGAGGCCGCTCCGGTGCAGTTCGTCTGGCGCGGCCGTCTGTACGTGGTCCGTTCCGTGCTCTCGCACTGGCGCGAGCGCCTGGCCTGGTGGGAGCAGCCAGCCGTCGCCGCCGTCCACGGCGACGGCGCCGGCACCGCGGGCACGGCGCCCGCACCGCAGCGCGCCGGGTCCGTCCTGGAGGTCGGCGACCTCGAGCGCGAGGTCTGGCGGGTCGAGGCGGGGGTCGGCCGGGTCTCCGCCGTCGGCGTGTACGACCTCGCCCGCCGGGCCGCTCCCGGCACGGCCGCCGCGGACGGCGGTGGTCGCGGACGGGGGCTCGTGTCGGAGGCGGCTGGTACCCCTGGCCCTGGCGCCGGGGACGGGACCACCGGGGACGACGAGTGGGTCCTGCTGCGCGTCGCGGACTGACCGCGCGGCGGGCACCGGTCCCGCGCACCGCGCGCCACGCACCTCCAACGCTCCAGCAGCACCGCTCCAGCACCGCAGCACCAGCACGACGGGTGGGACGACAGCACGCAGGCGCCGGCTCCGGCCGGCGCGGGAGGAGGACCATGACCACCGCGGCCGACACCTCGCGGGGCCGGCGCGCCACCGCGCGGTACGGCGTCCCGCCGGACGCGCCGGACGCGCCGGAGCCGGGGCCGCGGCCCCTCACGACCGCCGCCCTCGACCTGCTCGACCGCTCCGAGCGCGAGCTGCTCGCCGCCTTCCGCGCCGAGGACCCCGCCGAGCGGTACGTGCACGCCCACCTCGCCGCCCTGCGCGCCGGGGCGGCCGTCCTGGCCGTCCACCCCGGGCCCGTCCCCGCGACGCCCGCCCGCCGGAGCGGCACCGCGACCGGGCGGGCACCGGCCGCCCCCCGCCGGCGCCGCGGCGGCCCGCGCAGCGTCTGGGAGGTGCTGCCGCAGCTGGCGCCCGAGCTGACCGTCTGGGCCGCCGAGTTCACCGCCAGCGCCGCGCGCCGCGCCGCGGTCGAGGCCGGCCGCACCGGGGTGGTCGACGCCGCGGCCGCCGACACCCTGCTCGCGGCGGCGGAGGCGTTCCACCACGCGGTCGAGGACGTCCTCGGGCTCTCGCGCACGCACCCGCTGGCGGGCTGACCGCCGGCACCCGCACCACCAGCACCGCACCACCACCAGCACCACGAACCACCGCTGCTCCGTCCTTCCCCGCGGGCGTGACCGCAGAGGACCCGATGCACCACCCCGTCCCCACCCCCCGCACCGCCCCCCGCGCCGCTGCTGCCGTCCCCGCCCGGCCCGCACCGCCGTTCACCCACCTGCACGTCGCCTCCGGGTACTCGCTGCGCCACGGCACCTCCACCCCGGCGGCACTCGTCGAGCGGGCCGCCGCGCTCGGGATGGACTCCCTGGCGCTGACCGATCGCGACGGTCTGTACGGGGCGGTGAAGTTCGTCCGCGCCTGCCAGGACGCCGGCCTGGCTCCGGTCCTCGGGGTCGACCTGGCCACCGGGCCCTCCAGCGGCTCCTCCGGCGCGCGGTCCGCCGGAGGGCCCCGCACCGCCCGGCCGGGGACGGACCGGCGCGCACCCGCCCGCGGTGGGCGGGCGGTCGACCCGCGGCTGCCGCGCGCGACGGTCCTGGCCCTGGGCGACGCCGGCGCCGGGAACGGCTGGGGCGCCCTGTGCGAGCTGGTCAGCGCCGCCCACCTGGGCGCCGAGCGCGGCCGGCCGCTCGCGCCCGCCGAGCTGGTCGCCGCCCACGCGCACGCCCCGCGCGGGGGCGCGGCCCTCGCGGTCCTGCTCGGGCCGTCCTCGCCGGTGGGGCGGGCGGTGCTCACCCACCGCGACGACCTCGCCCGCGAGCACCTGCACCGGTGGGCGCGGCTCCTGCCGCCGGGCAGCCTGCACGTGGAGGTCGTCCACCACCACGCCCGGCCGGGCACCCCCGGCGCCCTCGACCAGGCCGCGCGCACGCTGCTGCTGGCCCGCGAGGCCGGTGTCCCCGCGGTCCTGACCGCCGCGGCGCGCTGCGCCACCGCGCGCGAGGCGCCCACCGCCGACCTGCTCGACGCGGTGCGCCGGCTCGTGCCCCTGGACACCCGGCACGTGGACCGCACCACGGCGCAGGAGCACCTGCTGCCGTCGGCGGACATGGCCCGCACCGCGGCCGACGTCGCCCGCGCGGCCGGCGGCGGGGACGAGCTGGCCCGTGAGCTGCTCACCGCCACCCGGGCGCTCGCGCAGCGCGCGCGCCTGGACCCCCGCGCCGACCTCGGGATCGGCGAGCACCACCTGCCCGACCGCGAGGCGCTCGGGCTGGCGCCGGGCGAGGACCCCGACGCCGTGCTGCGCGCCCGCTGCGAGGCGGGCGTCGGCCGCTGCTACCCGGGGGCGGGGCCCGCGCAGGAGGAGCGGGTGCGCCGGCGCCTGGAGGAGGAGCTGCGCACCGTGGCCGCGACGGGCTTCGCCGCCTACTTCCTCACCGTGGCCGACGTGTGCGACCTGGTGCGCGGGCTGGGGGTGCGGGTCGCCGCCCGCGGGTCCGGGGCGGGCAGCCTGGTCAACCACCTGCTGGGGATCTCCGGCGTCGACCCGCTGGAGCACGGCCTGCTGATGGAGCGGTTCCTCAACCCCCTGCGCGGGCAGCTGCCCGACATCGACCTCGACGTCGAGTCCGCCCGCCGCGAGGAGGTCTACGGGGCGGTGCTCGACCGGTTCGGCGGCCGGCGGGTGACGTGCGTGTCGATGATGGACACCTACCGCGTCCGGCACGCCGTGCGCGACGTCGGCGCCGCCCTCGGGATGCCGCCGGCGGAGGTCTCCGCGATCGCCACGGCGTTCCCGCACGTGCGGGCCCGCGACGCGCGCGCCGCCGTCGCCGACCTGCCCGAGCTGCGCCGCAGCGGTCTGGGCGAGGAGCGCCTGGACGCGTTCTTCGACCTCGTCGAGCGCCTGGACGGCCTGCCCCGCCACCTCGCCCTGCACCCCTGCGGCGTCGTCCTGTCGGGGACGGGGCTGCTGCGGCGCACCCCGGTCGAGGCGAGCTGGAAGGGGTTCCCCGTCAGCCAGTTCGACAAGGACGACGTGGAGGACCTGGGGCTGCTCAAGCTCGACGTGCTCGGCATCAGGATGCAGTCGGCGATGGCCCACGCGGTGCGGGAGGTCGTCCGCGTCGACGGCGTCGAGCTCGACCTCGACGACCGCGCGCAGGTGCCGCTGGACGACCCGGCGACCTTCCGGCTGGTGCGCTCCACCCGGACGCTGGGCTGCTTCCAGGTCGAGTCGCCCGGCCAGCGGGAGCTGGTCGGCAAGTTCGCCCCCTCCACCTTCGCCGACCTCGTCGTCGACATCTCCCTGTTCCGGCCGGGGCCGGTGAAGTCGGACATGGTGACGCCGTTCCTGCGGGCCCGGCAGGGCTGGGAGGCGCCGCGCTACCCGGACGAGCGGCTGCGGCCCGTGCTGGAGGAGACGTGCGGGGTCGTCGTGTTCCACGAGCAGGTGGTCCGGATCCTCGAGGCGACCACCGGGCACGGGCTCGCGGCCGCCGACGAGTACCGGCGCCACCTGGGCACCCGCACCGGCCAGCGGGAGCTGGAACCGCAGTTCCGGCGCCGCGCCCTCGAGCGCGGGTACCCGCCGGCGACGGTGGACGCGGTGTGGGAGGTGCTGACCGCGTTCGCCTCCTTCGGGTTCTGCAAGGCGCACGCGGCGGCGTTCGCGCTGCCGACGTACCAGTCGGCGTGGCTGAAGGCGCACCACCCGGCGGCGTTCCTGGCGGGCGTGCTCACCCACGACCCGGGCATGTACCCCAAGCGGCTGCTGCTGGACGACGCCCGCCACCTCGGCGTCGCCGTCCTGGGCCCGGACGTCGACCGCTCCGGCGACGTCTACCGGGTCGAGCGCCTGCCCGACGACGCGACCGCCGGCCCGCTCGCTGGCGGGCCGGGTCCCGGCGGTGCGGCGCTGCCCGCGCCGTGGTCGGGCGGCCCACCGGTGCGCGACCCCGACGGGCTGGGCGACGGCGTCGCCGACGGCACCGGGTACGGCCTGCGCCTGCCGCTGACGGAGGTCAGGGGGATCTCCGCGGCGGAGGTGGCCCGGATCGTCGCGGGGCAGCCCTACCGGTCGCTGGCCGACCTGTGGCAGCGGGCGCGCCCGTCGCGGCCGGTCGCCGAGCGGCTGGTGCTGGCCGGCGCGCTGGACGCCGTGCACGGCCTGCGCCCCGCCGGGCCGGACGGCGACCCGGTGCCGCGCCGCGGGCGCACCACGCACCGCGACCTGCTGCTGCAGGTCGCCGAGCTCGACCGGTCCGCGCGCGCCCGGCCGGGCGCCGGCCGCCGCGGCGCGCCCACCCCGCGCCGCCCGATCCCGGACCCCGCGGGCGCGACGGACCCGGCGGGCGTGGCGGGTGCGGCGGGGGACGTGCGGGCCGCCGCCGCGGAGCGCTCGCGCGCGCCCCGCCGCCCGGGCGACGGCGACCGCGGCGCCCAGCTGGCGCTGGACCTGGGGGACGCCCCCGAGCGGCTGGAGCCGTCCGGGCTGCCGGAGTTGTCGGCCGCCGAGCGGGTGCGCGCCGAGCTCGACGTCCTCGGCCTGGACGTCAGCGCGCACGTCATGCAGCCGTACGGGCCGCTGCTGCGGGCGCTGGGCGTGACGGCGGCCCGCGACCTGCGGCGCCGCCGCAGCTCGGCCGAGCTCCTGGTCGCCGGGGTGAAGGTGGCCACCCAGACACCGCCCGTCCGCTCGGGGCGGCGGGTGGTGTTCCTGACGCTGGACGACTCCACCGGGCCGCTGGACGCCACGTTCTTCGAGGACGTCCAGGGCCCGTACGCCGCGACGGTGTTCCACTCCTGGCTGCTCCTGGTCCGGGGGGTGCTGCGCCGCACCGGCCCGCGCGGTGTCTCGCTGCGGGCGACGGGGGCGTGGGAGCTGCCCGCGCTGTGGGAGGCGTGGACCGCCGGCGGGGAAGCGGCCGCGCGCGAGCTGCTCGCCGCGGCGCCCGTGGCGGGGCTCGGCTCCCCGGCGGCGGTCGCCGGGGCGGCCGCCAGCCGCTCCAGCCGGCCCGTGGCGGCGCGCCCGCCCCTGCCGCGCACCGGCGCGCGTCCGGCCGGCGGTCCCGGAGAGATCGGCGCGCTCGGTGGTCTCGACGAGCCCGATCAGCCCGGTGGGCCCGGCGGCGGGCGCGCGGCGGGCCGGCGGCGGGTGCTGGTGCACGCCAGCGGTTTCCGCCAGTCGCCCTACGCCGACGTCCGCCCGGCCGGCGCGGACCCCCGCGGCGCGCGCGTCCTGGCCGCCGCTCCCGCGCCCGGTCCCGTGCCCGGTCCCGCGCCCGACTCGCCGCCCGACCTGCCGAGCGACCTGCCGCCCGGTCCCGCGCCGGGGGACCCCGGGCAGGCCCGGCGAGCGGGCGCCCCCCGCAAGCTGTGGCGCTCCAGCCCCGGCAGCTCGGGGTGGTGACCGCCGCCGTCCCCGCGCGCCCGCGAACCCCTCCCGCGCCGCGGGAGGTCCCGCACCGCGGCCCGGTGCCGTGTCTAGGGTGGGGCGCGGACGCGCGCCGGGACGGGGCGCGCCGCACGAGGACCACCTGGAGGAGCGCGTGGCGAAGGAGCGGGGCCGCCCCCGGACGTCGACGGTCCTCTGGGAGGGCGTGCAGCGCCTCCTCGCCGACCTGCCGCCCGCCCCGGACGGCGGGTCCCTGGCCGTGGTGGACCTCGGCGGCGGCACCGGCGGCCTGGCCGTGCGGGTGGCCGGGCTGGGGCACGACGTCGTCGTGGTCGACCCCAGTCCCGACGCGCTCGCCGCGCTCGAACGGCGCACGGTGGAGGCCGGGCTCGCCGGCCGGGTGCGCTCGGTGCAGGGGGACGCGGCCGATCTGGCGTCGCTGCTGCCGGCGGGCAGCGCCGACCTCCTCCTGTGCCACGGGGTGCTCGAGGTGGTCGACGACCCGCTCGCCGCGCTGCGCGCGGCCCACGACGTCCTGCGCCCGGGCGGTCGGCTCAGCCTGCTCGTGGCCCAGTGGCCCGCGACGGTGCTGTCCCGGGCCCTGGCCGGCCGGCTGGAGCAGGCGCTGCACGCCCTGTCCGACGAGGCGCACCGCTGGAGCGCCACCGACCCCCTGCGCCGCCGCTTCGACCGCGCCTCGGCCACCGAGCTGGCCGAGCGCGCCGGGTTCACCGTCACCGACGTCGAGGGCACCCGCACCTTCGCCGACGTGGTGCCCTCGGCGAGCGCCGGGTCCGACGCCGAGCTCGCCCTGCTGCGCGCGCTGGAGTCGGCGGCCTCGCGCTCGCCGGAGCTGCTGCCGCTGGCCGGGCACCTGCACCTGCACGCCACCCGGGGTTGATCCCGCCGCCCGCGCGGCGCGGGGTGCGGGCGGTGCGGCGTGAGCCGGCGCCACCCGCCCCGCCCGGGCGGCTGGGGCGCGGACGACGACGACACCGGGTGCACGGTGCTGCACGTCGACATGGACGCCTTCTACGCGTCCGTGGAGCTGCTGCGCCGGCCCGACCTGGTCGGCACCCCGGTCGTCGTGGGCGGCGGGCCGCGCGGGGTGGTGCTGTCGGCCACGTACGAGGCGCGCCGCCGCGGCGTCCACGCGGCGATGCCGGTCAGCCGCGCCCGCCGGCTGTGCCCGGAGGCCACGGTGCTGACCCCCCACCACGACGACTACGCGCGCGTCTCGGCCGGGGTCGTGGAGGTCTTCCGCTCCGTCACCCCGGTGGTGGAGCCGCTGGGCCTGGACGAGGCGTTCCTCGACGTCGCGGGCGCGGTGCGCCGGCTGGGCGGTCCCGCCCGGATCGGGCGGCTGCTGCGCGACCGGGTCGCCGACGAGCAGGGCATCACCTGCTCCGTGGGGGTGGCCCCGGCGCCGTTCGTCGCCAAGCTAGCCTCCGCGGCGGCCAAGCCCGACGGCCTGCTCGTGGTGCCGCGCGCGCGGACCGTGGCCTTCCTGCACGCCCTGCCGGTGGGGGCGCTGTGGGGGGTGGGCGAGCGCACCGAGGAGGTCCTGCTGCGGCTGGGGCTGCGCACGGTGGCCGACGTCGCGCACACGCCCGCCGCCACGCTGGTGCGCGCGCTGGGCGAGGGCACCGGGCGCCGGCTGCACGCCCTGTCCTGGGGGCGCGACGAGCGGCGGGTGGTCGCGACCGCCCCCGAGCGCAGCGTCGGCGCGGAGCACACCTTCGCCCGCGACGTGGACGACCCCCGCCCCGTGCACCGGGAGCTGCTGCGGCTGGCGGAGCGGACCGCCGCGCGGGCGCGCGCGGCGGGCCTGGCGGGGCGCACCGTCGTGCTGAAGGTGCGCTTCGCCGACTTCAGCACGATCACCCGCTCGCGCACGCTGGCCGAGCGCACCGACGTCACCCGCGAGGTCCACGCCGTCGCCCGCGACCTCTTCGACGCCCTCGGGCTGCAGCGCGCGCGGGTGCGGCTGGTCGGGGTGCGCCTGGAGGGGCTGGCCCGCTCGGCCGGCCAGCCGCACCAGCTGGCGCTGGGCGAGCGCGAGCGGGGGTGGCGCGAGGCCGACGGGGCGGTCGACCGCGCCGGTGCCCGGTTCGGCGACGGGGCGGTCCGCCCCGCCACCCTGCTCGGCCCGCCCGGCGGGCAGGGCGGGCAGGGCGGGCAGGGCGGGCCCGGCGGGCCGGGAGCACCTGGCGGCGGGCCTGCGGGAACCACCTGGTAGGGGCCGGGCGTTGGGCCGTCGGGTCGTCGACCGACGCGTTCGGACCCCGGACGCGGACGCGGTGGGGGACCATGGACCAGTCGAGTTTCGCCCCCACCCGCGGGGACCTATCCTCGAACCCTCACCGTGCGCACGCCAGGAGGTACAGGTGCCGCTCTCTGAACATGAGCAGCGTCTGCTCGAGCAGATGGAACGTGCGCTGTCCGCGGACGATCCGAAGTTCGCCAACGCCATGCGGGGTTCCCGCCACGGTGCCGGGGGTGCGCGCCGACGTCTCGTCGTCGGCATCGCCGCCGTCGTGGTGGGTCTCGTGCTCCTCGTCATCGGGGTCAGCGCGAGCCAGATCTGGCTGGGGGCTGGCGGCTTCATCGTCATGCTCGCCGGCACCATCTGGGCCTTCTCTCCGGCCAGGGGGACCGACGCGAAGCCGGCCGGGCAGCCTCCCGCCGCAGCGGGCCCGCGCCCGCCCAGCGGGCCGAAGCCGCGCCGCAGCGGCTCGTTCATGGAACGCATGGAGCAGCGCTGGGACCGCCGCCGCAACCAGTGGTGACCCCGCCGCGCCGGCCTCCCGGCCCGACGACCTGACCCGACACCCGGCCGTGCACCGCACGGCCGGGTGTCGCGCGTCCGGGGACGTCCCCGCCAGGTGGCACCGCCGGTGGCGGACCCCCAGGAGCGGACCCGCCACGGGCGGACCGGGGGACCGGTCCGGGGGACCGGAGGGGGATCAGCCCCTGTCCCACCAGGCCAGCAGCGCCCGCAGCCCAGCGGTGGGCAGCAGGCGCGCCCGCCACCGCACGGGGGCTGGGCGCTGCCGGGCCACCGCCGCCACCACGGCGTCCACGTCGGCGCGCACGAGGCGGCCACCGGTCCCGGTGCGCGTCAGCACCCCGGTACCCCCGCCCGCGCCGGGCGCGGGCGACCGGGACCCGGCGCCGTACCGGGCGCCCTCGACCGCGCGGCGCACCCGGGCCAGGTCCTCCTGCGCGTCCCCGGGCAGGTCCACCAGCCGTCCCAGCGCGGCGGCCGACTGCCGCGGCGTGGCCGAGGCCGGCCACTGCGCCCCGAGGTCGCGGGTGCGGTCGACGAGCTCGGCCCAGGCGGCCTCGGCGGCCGCCGCCCCGTCCGCGGCGCCGCGCCAGCGCCGCCGCGTCAGGACCGCGGCCGACGCCGCGGGCAGCAGCAGCGCGACCAGCGCGGCGAGCCCGAGCGCCACCCAGCCCCAGGGCAGGGCCGCGACGCGCTGCCAGCCGGTCAGCTCGCCGTCCTCGCCCGCCGCGCCGCCCGCCTGGGCGGCGCTGGTCTCCTCCTCCGGCGACGGGGCGTCCGCGGACGGGCCCGGGGCCTGCGGCCCAGGCGCCGTGGTGTCGGGGGCGACGGGCGTGACGGGGGTGCGCGGCTGCGAGTACGAGGGCGACTGGCCGGTCCGGGTGGCCGGGGTGGGCTCGAACCGGACCCAGCCGACGCCGGAGAACCACAGCTCGGGCCAGGCGTGGGCGTCCTGGGCGCTGATGCGCCAGCGGCCGTCGCTGACCTCCTCGCCGGGCAGGAAGCCGATGGCCACCCGGGCGGGGATGTCCAGCGTCCGGGCCATGACGGCCATCGCCGAGGCGTACTGCACGCAGAAGCCGGACTTCTCCTGCAGGAAGGCGGCGACGGCGTCGGAGCCGCCGTCGTTGGGGGCGGTCGTGGAGTAGGTGAAGCCGCCGGTCGAGCGGAACCAGCGCTGCATGAGGGCTGCCTGCTCGTAGGCGTCGGCGGCGCCGGCGGTCACCTCGCGCGCGGTCTCGAACACCACCTCGGGCAGCCCCTCGGGCAGGGCCGTGAAGACCTCCTGGACGTCGCCGGGGGCGGGCGGCGCGGTGCGCAGCTGCTCCTCGGTGGGGCGGACCTCCAGGTGGGTGGCGGTGTAGGTGCGCCCGCGGGTCGTCTCCCCGTCGCCCACGACGTTGAGGCTGCTCGTCTCGTACAGCCAGTCGCCGTCGATCTCGACGCGGGTGCTGGGGTAGGGCAGCGGCAGGTACGTCTGGTCCAGGCCGCGCACCGCGATGGTGGTCCGGCGCTCGGCGGACTGCTCGCGCACGGCGCCGGACATCCCCGGCGGGTCGCTGAGCCCGTCCTGCACGCGCTGGCGGCGGGGGATGTCGGCGCCGGTGCTGGGCGCCCACGTCTGCCCGTCGAAGACGTCGGCGGTGACGATGCGCAGCGGCTCCGGGTCGTCCTCGTCGGTCTCGTAGGACAGGATCGTCGCGTCGGAGCGCGCTCCGAGGCTCGCCTTGAGGTTGAGGATCGGGTTGATGACGGCGATGGTGTCGCCGCTGCCCCCGCCGAAGGTGAGGGCGCGCTCGTCGAGACCGGGGACGGCGGCGGGCACGGCGAGCGCGGCCACCAGCGCCACCGCGCCCGTCCCGGCGGCCGCCGCGGTGCGGGCGGAGCGCACACCCGCGCGAGCGGGGCCCGGCCAGCGCCGGTGCCCGTCGCCGGCGGTGACCAGCAGGACCAGGTACGGCACCGCGACGAGGGCGAGCGCCCACCCGGAGGAGCCGCCCGGCGCCAGCACGACCGGCACCGCGTACACGGCGGCCAGGGGCACCCCGGCGAGGGCGGGGTGGCGCAGGGCCACCGCGAGCAGGTCCACGGCCCACGCGGTCAGCCCGGCCCCGGCCACGAGCAGCAGCCGCAGCCCGCGCAGGTCCACCGCGGGCACGCTGTAGCTGCGCACCACCTGCACGCCGTCGCCGAACAGCTGGGCCAGGCGGGCGGACGTGGCGGAGGTGGGGACGACGCCGAGCACGGTGGTGCTGCCGCCGAAGAGGACCAGGACGGCGCCGAGGAGCACGAGCAGCTGGACGCCCGCGGCCAGCCCCGGCCGGCGGGTCAGCGCGCGCACGAGCAGCCCGGTGCCGGTGACCGCGGCCACGACCGCGAGGGCGGGCACGAGCCAGCCGGTGCCGGAGACCAGCGGCCGCACGGACAGCACGACGGCGGCGGAGGCGAGGCCCGCCCAGCAGGCGGTCCGGGCGCTGCGGGTCACGGCACCTCGCTCGGGGGTCGGCCAGACGGTCGGTCGGAGGGCCGGCCGGCGGGTCGCGGGGACGGCGGGGTCCCCGCGGCGTCGGCCTCCCCCTCGATGGTCGCACCCCCGCCGGCCGGTCCGGGACCGCCGGGCGCGCCCGGGGCCGCCGCGCGCCGGGCCACGGGCCCGCTGCGGGCCAGGCGGGCCCACACGTCGGGCACGCGCTCGCCGGCCTCCGCGACAGCGGTGCGCCACCCGGCGCGAGCGAGGACCAGGCGCGCGCGGTCGAGGCGCCGGTCGGCGTCGGGGTCGTCGGAGCCGGTGCCCGCCCAGGTGCGGGTGCGCAGCAGGACCGCGAGGGCGGGCGCGCCCAGCGGCCGGGCGCTGAGCAGCGGCTGGACGTCGCGCTCGTCGACGTCGCCGAGGACGGCGACCAGGAGCGTGGACTCCGAGCGGCCGAGCGCGCGGACCGACCGCGCCAGGGAGTCCTCGCGCGCCGGCCGCAGCCGGGCGAGGCTGCGCAGCAGGTGGCGCACGGCGGACGGCTCGTCCGCCTCGCGCACGCGTTCCAGCGCTCCGGCGTGCAGGAGCCGGACGCGGTGGCCGCGCCGGTGCAGGTGCACGGCGGCGGAGGCCGCGGTGCTGACGGCGTGCTCCAGGGAGGAGGCCGGTCCCGGTCCCCGGTGGGCGCCCGCGCGGTCGTCGAGCAGGAGGACGGCGTCCGGGTGCCCGGGGTGCTCGTCGGAGCGGACCATGACCGTGCCGCGGCGCGCGGTCGAGCGCCAGTGCACGCGGCGCAGGTCGTCGCCGACGCGGTACTCGCGGATGGAGGCGTCGTCGGGGGAGCTGGTGGAGGCCGCGCTGGCCGAGGAGCCGCGGGAGCCGCCGACGTCTCCCAGCGTGAGCTCGGCGAGGCGGTGCACGCGGGGCAGGACGTCGATCGCCACGGCCTCCCCGAGGCGCCGCCGCGAGCGGGCCAGGCCGAACAGGTCGCCGCTGCGCACGGCGGCGGGGCCGAGGCGGAAGGAGCCGCGCACCTCGGAGGTGACGACGTGCTCGAGCGGCACGGTGCGCCCGGGCTCGCGCGGCGGCACGCCCAGGCGGGCGCCGCCGCCCAGCAGCACGGGGGCCGCGTCCTCCACGACGACCCGGGCGGCGTGGGCCCGGCGCCGCACCGTGACGGCGAGGCGGACCGGTGCGGGGGAACCCGCCTCGACGACGAGGTCCCTCGACCTCGACTCGAGGTCGAGGCTGCCGGCGCCGCGGTGGGCGGCGACGGTCCCGAGCGTGACCAGGGCGAGCAGGAGCACCCCCACGCTGAACAGGTCGCCCTGGCCCAGCAGCGGTCCCGCGACGGCGGCCGCGGCACCCGCGAGGGCCAGGGCCGCCCCGCGCGCCGTCGGGCGTGTCCGCGTCCGGCCGCTCGCCGGAGCCGGACCTCCACCCGAGGTCGAGGGTGCGCCTCCGCCGGCCGGTGTCACCGGGGGACCGGCAGCGGGGTGCGCCGCAGGACGTCGACGACCACGTCCTCGCCGGTGCGCCCGGACAGCTGGGCGTCGGCGGTCAGCACCAGGCGGTGCGCCACGACCGGCACGGCCAGCGCCTGCACGTCGTCCGGCAGCACGTGGTCGCGCCCGTCCAGCGCGGCGCGCGAGCGCGCGGTGCGCAGCAGGTGCAGCGCCGCCCGCGGCGAGGCGCCCAGCCGCAGGTCGGGGTGCTCGCGGGTGCTGCGCACGAGGTCGACGACGTACTGCTGCAGCGCCTGCGCCGCGTGCACCGAGCGCACCGCGCGGATGAGCTCGCGCACCTCGTCGACGTCGACGACGGGCCGCAGGCCGGCCAGCGGCTCCACCGCGCCGTGCTCGGAGAGCATGAGCAGCTCGGCCTCCGCGGAGGGGTAGCCCATCGAGATGCGCGCCGTGAAGCGGTCGCGCTGGGCCTCGGGCAGGGGGTACGTGCCGTCCATCTCGACCGGGTTCTGCGTCGCGAAGACGATGAACGGCCGCTCCAGGGGCCACGTGGTGCCGTCGACGGTGACCTGCCCCTCCTCCATGCACTCGAGCAGCGCCGACTGCGTCTTGGGGGAGGCGCGGTTGATCTCGTCGCCGATGACGACGTTGGCGAAGACGGCGCCCGGGCGGAACTCGAAGTCCCCGCGCTCCTGGTTCCAGACGCTGGAGCCGGTGACGTCGCTGGGCAGCAGGTCGGGGGTGAACTGCACGCGCCGCACGCTGCCGTCCACGGCGCGGGCCAGGGCCTTGGCGAGCATCGTCTTGCCGACGCCGGGCACGTCCTCCACCAGCAGGTGCCCCTCGGCGAACAGCACGGTGATGGCCAGGCGGACGGTCTCGTCCTTGCCCTGGATGACGCGGTCCACGGCCGCGGCGAGCCGGTCCGCGGTACCCGCGAGCCGGGCGAGCGCCTGCGCCGGGTCCCCGCCGGAGGGCACCGGCTCCGGCGCGGAGGGGCTGCCGGGGGGTGCGCTCGTCGTCGTCACGTGCCCTCGTCTCGTCGCGGGGCCTGGGCGGCCCTCGTGCTGCGGCGCGCGCCGCCCGGCGGCCCGGGGGAACGCCCCCCCACTGTGCCCCACCGGCACCCCCTCCTGCCCGTCCACGCCCCTGCCCGGGACTCGGACGGCCCCCGCGGCGGGCGGGACCGGCGCGGCCGGCGCGGGGCGACCCCGTGGGCGCGGTGGGCCCGGTGGTGGGGCCCGGTGGAGGGGCGGCGCGGCGGGCGCGCGGCCCTCCACCGCGCTCCACCGCCCTGACCTGCGGCGATGCCGTCGCGACACGACTACGGACGGTGGGTCCGCGTTGACGGTGGAGGAAAGTGGAGTACGGTGGAGCGCAGCGGCTCGCACCGGGGGCCGTGAGTGCCGTCCGGCGGGGGTGCGCGTGTTCCTGGGCACGTACACCCCGCGGCTGGACGACAAGGGGCGGCTGGTCCTCCCCGCCAAGTTCAGGGACCAGTTGCTCGACGGCCTCGTGCTCACGCGGGGCCAGGAGCGATGCCTCTACCTCTTCCCCCTGCAGGAGTTCGAGCGGATGCACGAGGAGCTGCGGCGCGCGCCGCTGACCCGCAAGGAGACGCGCGACTACCTGCGCGTCTTCCTGTCGGGCGCCTCGGACGAGAAGCCGGACAAGCAGGGCCGCTTCACCGTGCCGCCCCTGTTGCGCGCCTACGCCGGCCTGGACCGCGACGTCGCGGTCATCGGCGCCGGCTCGCGCGTCGAGGTCTGGGACCTGCCGACCTGGGAGACCTACCTGGCCGGTGCCGAGCCCGCCTTCGCCGACCAGCGCGAGGAGGTGCTCCCCGGGATCGTCTGACCCGTGCGCGCACCCCCGTCCCGCGGGGGTCCGACCGTCGAGCGAGGCCTCCAGCCGCTCCCGCACCCCGCTGCCCTGACGCCACTTCCCCGGCGCCAGGCCCGCGGACCGCGGAGCGGATGGGGACCTGGCCCGGCGGCAGGTGGGCGGTCCGACCGCCCGCACCGCGCCGGCGACCGCCACACCGACGGGAGCACCACGAGCGGCACGTGACGGACGCGGGGGAGGGGGACGTGACGGGTCGGCCGGACGGCGGGGCGCCCGCGCAGGAGCGGCACGTCCCGGTCCTGCTGGCCGAGTGCGTCGAGGTCCTGCTGCCCGCGCTGCAGCACGAGGGCGCCGTCTGCGTCGACGGCACGCTGGGCATGGGCGGGCACGCCGAGGAACTGCTGCGCCGCCTGCCGGGGCTGCACCTGGTCGGCGTCGACCGCGACCCGCAGGCGCTCGAACTGGCCCGCGCCCGGCTCGCCCCGTTCGCCGGCCGCGTCACGTTCGCGCACGCCGTCTCCGACGAACTGCCCCGCGTCCTGGACGAACTGCGGCTGCCCGTCGTCGACGCGGCGTTCCTCGACCTGGGCGTCTCCTCGCTGCAGCTCGACGAGGTCGGGCGGGGTTTCTCCTACGCCCGCGACGCGGCCCTGGACATGCGGATGGACGCCACCTCCGACGGCCCGACGGCCGCCGACCTCCTGAACACCCTGCCGCAGGCGGAACTGGCCCGCGTCCTGCGCGAGTACGGCGAGGAGAGGTTCGCCGGCCGCATCGCGTCCGCCCTCGTGCGCGCCCGCGCGCAGGAGGAGTTCCGGAACTCCGCCCGGCTCGTGGACCTGGTGCGCGCCAACGTCCCCGCGGCCGCGCGCCGCACCGGCGGCAACCCCGCCAAGCGCACGTTCCAGGCCCTGCGCATCGCCGTCAACGACGAGCTGCGCGTCGTCGAGCGGACGGTCCCCGCGGTGTTCGACCGCCTCGCCCCCGGCGGCAGGTTCGCCGTGCTGACGTTCCACTCGCTGGAGGACCGGCTCGTCAAGCGCGCGTTCGCGGCGCTGTCGGCCTCGACCGCGCCGCCCGACCTGCCGGTGCTGCCGCCGGGTTCGGAACCCCGCGCGGAACTCCTGCTGCGCGGCCGGAGCGCCGGCGAGGCGGAACTCGCCCGGAATCCCCGCGCGGCCTCGGCGCGCCTGCGCGCCGTGCGCCGGCGACCGCCGGATGATCGTGGGCGGGAACCGTCCCGCCCGCGGCCCGCTCGCCGGTCACGACCCGGCGCGCTCGGCGCGGACGACCCGCCGGGAACGCGCCAGGGCGTTCCGGACCACCCGATCGGCACGACGCACGGAAGGAGCCGGTGATGAGCCAGCCACTGATCGCGGCCCGCGGAGCCCGCGCGCGTGCCGAGGCCGCCGCGGACCGCCCGGCGCTGCGCGTCATCACCCCGCCGTCCGCGCGCCGGCTGCGCGTGCCGCTGCCGCTCGCCTGCGTCGTGCTGCTCACCCTCGGCCTGTTCGGCCTGCTCATGACGAACATCGCCGTCGCCGGCGACGCCTACCGCATCACCGACCTGCAGGTGCAGTCGCAGCGGCTGGCCGAGCAGCAGGAGGCCGCGCAGGAGTCGCTGGCAGCGCAGGCCGCGCCGCAGGAGCTCGCGCGGCGCGCGGCCGAGCTGGGCATGGTGCCCGCGCCGGCCCCGGTGCACCTGACGGCCGACGAGGCGCTCGGCGAGCCGACCGCCGCCGTCGCGCCGCCCGAGCCGGAGGCCGTGGCGGACGCCGCGCCCGCGGCCGCTGAGACGGCCGCTGACACGGCCGGTGACACGGCCGGTGACACGGCCGCTGCCGAGGCCGCGGCGGCGGACGCCGCCGACACGACCACGCCCTGAGCGGGTCGCCCCGACCCCACGACGCCCGAGAGGAAGCCGCAGCGACCGTGCCCCGCCCGTCCCGTCCCACCTCCCGCGCCGCTGCCGGTGCCCGCGGGGCCGGCGCGCGACCCGACCGCCGCCTGCGCCTGTGGGTGCTCGCCGTGATGCTCGTGATGGCGCTGCTGTGCGCGCGGCTGGTGCAGCTCCAGGGCGCCGACGCGTCGGCCCTGGCCGCGCGGGCGCTCGCCCAGCGCACCTCGCAGCTGACGCTGCACGCCGAGCGGGGCGAGGTCCTCGACGCGCGCGGGGTGGTCCTGGCCACCTCGGTGGAGCGGCGCACCGTCGTCGCCGACCCGTCGATCATCGCCTCGTTCAACACGCGCGCCGACGGCAGCCCGCGCGACCCGGAGCTGCCGCAGGGCCCCGCGGGTGCGGCCCGGCTGCTGGCGCCCGTGCTCGGCGTGGACGAGGAGACGCTGACGGGCAAGCTGACCGGTGAGGGCCGCTACGCCGTGCTGGCGCGCGGGCTGACCCCGGAGACGTGGCAGCGGGTGGTGGCCCTGGACGTCTCCGGCATCGCCAGCGAGCGCACGACGCAGCGCATCTACCCGGCCGGTGACGCGGCCTCCACGCTCGTCGGCGTCCTGGGCCGCGACGGGCAGGCGCTGTCGGGCCTGGAACTGGCCGACGACGAGCTGCTGACCGGCACCGACGGCTCGATGCGCTACGAGCGCAGCCTGCAGGGCCAGCAGATCCCGCTGGGGGAGAGCGAGACCACCGAGGCCGTCGACGGGCACTCGCTGCACCTGACCATCGACCGCGACCTGCAGTGGAAGGCGCAGACCGCGATCGCCGCCAAGGTGGAGGAGACGGGTGCGCAGTCGGGCACCGTGGTGGTGATGGACCGCCAGCAGCGGCTGCTCGCGCTGGCCAGCGCGCCGAGCATCGACCCCTCGAACCTCACCGGGTTCACCAACACGCAGCTGAACAACACCGCGCTCACCGAGGCCTTCGAACCGGGCTCGACCGCCAAGGTCGTCACGATGGCCGCCGTCCTGGAGGAGGGCGTGGAGACCCCCGCGAGCCGCTTCGTGGTGCCCGACGAGATCGAGCGCGCCGACAACGTGTTCCACGACTCGCACTCGCACGAGGACGAGAACCTCACCCTCGCCGGCGTGCTCGCCACCTCGAGCAACACCGGGACCATCATGGCCGGGGAGAAGCTGGACGCCGGGACCCTCCACTCCTACCAGCGGGCGTTCGGGTTCGGCTCGCGCACGGCGCTGGAGTTCCCGGGCGAGACGGCGGGCATCGTCGCGCCGCCGGAGGACTACTCCGGCACCCAGCGTTTCACGGTGATGTTCGGGCAGGGCCTGTCCGTCAACGCCGTGCAGGCCGCCTCTGTGTTCGCGACCATCGCCAACGACGGGGTGCGGGTGGAACCGTCGCTGGTCTCCGGTACCTCCAGCCCCGACGGCGACTACACGCCGTCGCCGGCGCCCGCCTCGAGCAGGGTCGTCAGCAGCGGGACCGCCACGACGCTGCGGCAGATGATGGAGGCCGTCGTCGAGGAGGGCGGCACCGCGCAGGCCGCGAACATCCCCGGGTACCTGGTGGCGGGCAAGACCGGTACGGCGCAGCGCTACGACCCCGAGGTGGGGCGCTACAACGGGTACACGGCCTCGTTCATCGGGATGGCGCCCGCCGACGACCCGCAGCTGGTCGTCGCGGTGATCCTGCAGGACCCGCGCACGAGCTACTACGGCGGTTCCACGGCCGGGCCGGTGTTCAAGGACGTCATGACGTACGCGCTGCGCCAGCGCGGGGTGCCGCCCTCGTCCGCGGAGCCCGCGCGGCTGCCGCTGGAGTGGGGCGTCACCCCGTGACGTCCCCGTCAGGTCCCCCGTCAGGTCCCCCGTCGGCCCACGCCCGCGCGGCCGGTGGCGGTGCTGCCGCGGTGACCGGGAGCGTCGCGCCGGGGCGGGCCGTGCGGGCGGGTAACCTCCCCCCGTGCCGATGACCGACGACCCCGCCGGCGGCAGCGCCCGCGGGGCGGCGACCGTGGGCGACGTCTCCCGGCTCCTGGGCGCGCAGCCCCGGCCGGCCGGTTCGACAGCCGCACCCGGGGCGGGCGCCCCCGTCACCGGCGTCACCCTCGACTCCCGGCGCGTGGCCCCCGGCGACCTGTACGCGGCGCTGCCCGGTGCCCGCGCGCACGGCGCCCGCTTCGCCGGGCAGGCCGCGGCCGCCGGCGCCCGGCTGGCCCTGACCGACCCCGCGGGAGCCGCCGACGTCGCGGCCGCCGGCCTGCCCGCCTGGGTGGTCGAGGACCCGCGCGCCGTGCTCGGCGAGGTGGCGGCCCTGGTGCACGGGCGTCCCGGTGACCGTCTGACGACCGTGGGGATCACCGGCACGAACGGCAAGACGACCACGGCGTACCTCGTGGAGGCGCTGCTGCGCTCGGCGGGCTGGACGACCGGCCTGCTGGGCACGGTGGAGACGCGGGTGGCGGGCGAGCGCGTGGCGAGCGTGCGCACCACCCCGGAGGCGCCCGACCTGCACGCGCTGCTGCGGCGCATGGTCGACGCCGGTGTGCGCGGCTGCGCGCTGGAGGTCTCCAGCCACGCCCTGGCGCTGCACCGCGTGGACGGCCTGGTCGTCGACGTGGCCGTCTTCACCAACCTCAGCCAGGACCACCTGGACTTCCACGGCACCGTCGAGGACTACTTCCTCGCCAAGGCGTCCCTGTTCACCCCGGCGCGCGCCCGCGCCGCCGTCGTCGCCGTAGACGCGCCGGGCGGCTGGGGCGCGCGCGTGGCGCAGCTGGCGTCGGCGGCCGGGCTGCCCGTGACGACCGTCGCCACGGAGGACGCGACCGCCGACGCCACCGGCCGCGGCGGCGACCACGCCGACGGCCACGGCGGCGGGGCGGCCGACTGGACGGTCGCGGACGTCGTCGCCGAGCGGGCGGGCAGCTCCTTCGCCCTGCGCCACCGCGACGGCACCCGCCTGCGGCTGCGCGTCGGCCTGCCCGGGCGCTTCAACGTCGACAACGCCGCGCTGGCGGCCGTGGCGGCGCTGGCCGCCGGTCTGGACGCCGAGCAGGTCGAGCGCGGTCTGCCCGCCGCCGACGGGGTGCCTGGGCGCATGCAGCCGGTCGGCACGGGTGCGCCCGAGCCGCTCGTGGTCGTGGACTACGCGCACACGCCCGACGCGCTGGAGCGCGTCCTGGCCACCCTGCGCGCGCAGACGCCCGGCCGCCTGGTGTGCCTGCTGGGCGCGGGCGGCGACCGGGACCGCGGCAAGCGGCCCGTGATGGGCCGGGTGGCCGCGACCGGCGCCGACGTCGTGGTCGTCACCGACGACAACCCCCGCTCGGAGGAGCCGGCGGCCGTGCGCGCCGCGGTCCTGGCGGGTGCGCGGGAGGCGGCCGCCGCGGGGGCCGTGGAGGTCCTGGAGGTGCCCGACCGGCGCGCGGCGGTCGCCGGGGCGCTGGCCCGCTGCTCCGGTCCGCAGGACACGGTGCTGCTGGCCGGCAAGGGCCACGAGACCGGTCAGGAGGTCGCGGGGGTCGTGCACCCCTTCGACGACCGCGAGGTGGCCCGCGAGGCGCTGCTGGCGTGGCACCGCGACCAGGACGGGCGCGCGGAGGGCTCGGGGACGGGCCCGGTGGACGAGGACGTGGACGTGGACGTGCGGGGAGGTAGGGCGTGATCGGGCTGAGCGCGGCGGACGTCGCGCAGCTGGTGGGCGGCGAGGTGGTCGCCGGGGACCCGCGGGCGCGGGTGACCGGTCCCGTGGTCGTCGACTCGCGGCTGGCCGCCCCCGGCGCCGTGTTCGTCGCCCTGCGCGGGGAGCGCACCGACGGGCACGAGCACGCCCGCGCCGCGGTGGACGCCGGCGCCGTCGTCGTGCTGTCCGAGCGCGACCCGGCCGACCTGGGCCTGGCCGCCCCGGCGCAGGGCGACCCGGCGCGTGCGGCGGTGGTGCGCGTGGCCGACGGCCAGGCGGCGCTGGGCGCGCTGGCCGCCGGCGTGCTGGCCCGGCTGCGCGCCGAGGGGCCCGACGCCGGGCCCCTCGTCGTCGGGGTCACCGGCTCGGCCGGCAAGACGACCACCAAGGACCTGCTCGCGCAGGTCCTGGCCCCCCTGGGCGACGTCGTCGCCCCGCAGGGCAGCTACAACAACGAGGTCGGCGTGCCGCTGACCGTCCTGCGCATCACGGAGGACACCCGCGTGCTCGTCGCGGAGATGGGCGCGCGCGGTCCCGGGCACATCGCGGCCCTGTGCCGCACCGCGCCGCCGGACGTGGCCGTCGTCCTCAACGTGGGCGCCGCCCACGTCGGGGAGTTCGGCTCGCTGGAGGTCACCGCCCGCGCCAAGGGCGAGCTCGTCGAGGCGCTGCCGGCGCACGGCACGGCCGTCCTCAACGCCGACGACCACCGCGTGGCCGCCATGGCCTCGCGCACCAGCGCCCGCGTGCTCACCTTCGGCCTCGAGGCGGGCGCCGGCGTGCGCGCCGAGGACGTCGTCCTCGACGACCTCGCCCGCCCCTCCTTCACCCTCGTCGCGCACGGCCGCCGGGCGCCCGTGGCGCTGCGCCTGCACGGCGAGCACCTGGTGCCGAACGCGCTGGCCGCAGCGGCGGTGGCGCTCGTCGCCGGCCGTGACCTCGACGACGTGGCGCGGGACCTGTCGGCCGCCGAGCCGCGCAGCCCGGGCCGCATGCAGGTCACCGAGCGGCCCGACGGCGTCACCGTCGTCCACGACGCCTACAACGCCAACCCCGACTCGGTGCGCGCCGCGCTGCGCGCCCTCGTGGCGATGGCCGGCGGCCGCCGCACCTGGGCGGTGCTGGGGGAGATGCTCGAGCTGGGGGACACCTCCCGCGACGAGCACGACGCCGTGGGCCGCCTGGCGGTGCGCCTGGACGTCTCGCGCCTGCTCGTCGTCGGCGCCGGCGCGCGCCCGGCGTACACGGGCGCCGTGATGGAGGGCTCCTGGGGCGACGAGGCGGCCTTCGCGCCGGACGTCGCCAGCGCGGAGGAGTTCCTGCGCGAGCAGCTGCGCCCCGGCGACGTCGTGCTCGTCAAGGCGTCGAACTCCGCCGGTCTCGGCCCGCTGGCCGAGCGCCTGGCGGCGGCGACGGGGGCGCGCGCGTGAGGATCGTGCTCATCGCGGGCGCCGTCTCGCTCGTCGTCGCCCTGTTCGGCACCCCGCTGTACATCCGCTGGCTCGTCCACCGCGGTTACGGGCAGTTCGTCCGCGACGACGGCCCGACCACCCACCACGTCAAGCGCGGCACCCCGACGATGGGCGGGGCCGTCATCATCCTGGCGTCCCTGCTGGCGTACGCGGTGGCGCACCTGGTGCTGTGGCGGCCGCCGACGGCCTCGGGGCTGCTCGTGCTGTTCCTCATGACCGGCCTGGGCGTCGTGGGGTTCCTCGACGACTTCCTGAAGATCTCCCGCAAGCAGAGCCTGGGTCTGCGGCCGAAGGCGAAGCTGGCCGGGCAGGGCCTGGTCGGCATCGCGTTCGCGGTCCTGGCGCTGCAGTTCCCCTCCGCCGACGGCGTGTTCCCGGCCTCGACGAACATCTCGTTCCTGCGCGACACCCGCTTCGACCTGGCGTTCGCCGGCACGGTGGGCGGCACGCTGCTGTTCGTCGTGTGGGCGCTGGTCATCACCTCCGCGGTCAGCAACGGCGTCAACCTCACCGACGGCCTGGACGGGCTGGCCACGGGCGCGACCACGATGGTGCTGGGCGCGTACGTGCTCATCGGGACGTTCCAGTCCAACCAGAACTGCGCCACGCTCACCGAGATCGAGCGCCGCTGCTACGAGGTGCGCGACCCGCGGGACCTGGCGGTGGTGGCCGCGGCCGTGATGGGGGCCTGCTTCGGGTTCCTGTGGTGGAACGCCAGCCCCGCCAAGATCTTCATGGGCGACACCGGGTCGCTGGCCCTGGGCGGCGCCCTGGCGGGCCTGGCGATCCTGTCGCGCACCCAGGTGCTGCTCGTCGTGCTGGGCGGCCTGTTCGTGCTCATCACGCTGTCGGTGATCCTGCAGGTCGGCTCCTTCAAGCTCACCGGCAGACGGGTGTTCCGGATGGCCCCGCTGCAGCACCACTTCGAGCTGGCGGGGTGGGGCGAGGTCACCATCGTCATCCGGTTCTGGATCATCGCCGGGCTCTTCGTGGCGCTCGGCCTCGGGCTGTTCTACGCGGAGTGGGTGGTCGGCGAATGACGGGGCGCAGCGCGGCGGACGGCTGGCTGGGCAACCCGTCGCCGCGCGCGGACGACACCGACCGGGTGCGGGCGCTGCGGCACGCCGGCTCGCCGTGGGCGGGGCTGCGCACGCTGGTCCTCGGTCTGGGCGTGTCCGGCTTCGCCGTGGCCGACGCCCTGCTGGAGGCCGGCTGCGAGGTCGTCGTCGTCGACGCGGCCGCGGGCGAGCAGCAGCGGGAGAGGGCGCAGCTGCTCCAGGTCCTGGGCGCGAGAACGCACCTGGGCCCCGAGCACCTCGCCGCCCCGCCGGACGGCTGGGGCGCCGTCGACCTCGTGGTGACCTCCCCGGGCTGGCGGCCCGACTCCCCGCTGCTGGCCGGCGCGGGACTGGCCGGGGTGCCGGTGTGGGGCGACGTGGAGGTCGCCTGGCGGATGCGCCCGGAGACCGGCGCCGCGCCGTGGCTGACGCTGACCGGCACGAACGGCAAGACGACGACGGTGGAGCTGACGGTCGCGGTGCTGCGCGCGGCCGGGCTGAAGGCCGCCTCGGCCGGCAACGTGGGCACCCCGCTCGTGGAGGCCATGCGCCACCCCGAGGGCTACGAGGTCCTCGCGGTGGAGCTGTCCAGCTACCAGCTGCACTGGCTGTCCACCGACACGGAGGCGTCGCTGCGCCCGCTGGCCTCCGCCTGCCTCAACGTCGCGCCCGACCACCTGGACTGGCACGGCTCGATGGACGCGTACGCGCTGGCCAAGGGCCGGGTGTACGAGAACACCGAGCGGGCCGTCGTCTACCACGACGCCGACGAGCGCACCCTGCAGCTGGTGCGCGACGCCGACGTCGTCGAGGGCGCCCGCGCGATCGGCCTGACCCGCGGCGTGCCCGCCGTCGGGATGCTCGGCGTCGTCGAGGACGTGCTGTGCGACCGGGCGTTCGTGCCGGAGCGGCGCAGCAGCGCCGCCGAGCTGTGCACGCTGGCCGACCTGGAGCGCGACGGCGTGCCCGCCGGCCCGCACACCGTGGACAACGTGCTGGCCGCCGCGGCCCTGGCGCGCGCGCACGGCGTCCCGCAGGCCGCGGTGCGCGACGGCGTGCGCGGGTTCGTGCCCGCCCCGCACCGCGTCGCCCGCGTCGCCGACCTCGACGGCGTCCGCTGGGTGGACGACTCCAAGGCCACCAACGGGCACGCGGCGGCCGCGTCGCTGGCCGCGTTCGGCGACGTCGTCTGGATCGCCGGGGGGCTGGCCAAGGGCGCCCGGTTCGACGACCTCGTCGCCGGTGCCCGCGAGCGCCTGCGCGCCGTGGTCCTCCTGGGCGCCGACCGGCACGTGCTGCGCGAGGCGCTGGCCCGACACGCCCCCGATGTCCCGGTCGTCGAGGTGGACCTCCCGGAGACTGCCGGGGTGCCCGCTGCAGCCCCCGGCGCCGACGCGCCCACCGACCCCCGGGTCGCCGCCGCCCCCGCGCTGATGGACGCCGTGGTGGCCCGCGCGGCGGAGCTCGCCCGCCCCGGCGACACCGTCCTGCTCGCGCCGGCGTGCGCGTCGATGGACCAGTTCGTCTCCTACGCCCACCGCGGTGACGAGTTCGCCGCCGCCGTGCGCCGGCGGGCGACGGGGCGCTGAGCCGTGGCCACCACCACTCCTCCCGGCACCGGTTCCCGCGGCGCCCCGCGCGGGTCGACGCGGGCCGCCCCGCCCGCCCGCTCCCGCCACGCCCGGCTGGAGGCCGTCGACGCGTGGGTGCGCGAGCGCACCCGCCTGCTGGACTCCCCGCTGGCGACCCACCACATCCTGCTGGCCACCACGGCGCTGCTCGTGGTCATCGGCCTGGTGATGGTGCTGTCCAGCTCCAGCGTCGAGTCCCTGCGGATCTACGGCTCCCAGTTCACGCTGTTCAAGAACCAGGCGACCTTCGCCGTCCTGGGCGCCCTCGGCCTGCTGGTGGCCAGCCGGGTGCCCGCCCGCGCCTGGTCGCGCCTGGCGCTGCCGGTCCTGGGCGTCTCGACGGTGCTCATGCTCGCCGTCTTCGTGCCCGGCATCGGCCACGAGGTCAAGGGCAACCGCAACTGGATCGTGCTCGGCCCGCTGCAGGGGCAGCCGTCGGAGCTGGCGAAGGTGGCGCTCGTGCTGTCGTGCGCGCTCGCCCTGGTGCGCAAGCGCGACGTCCTGCACAAGCCCGTGCAGCTGCTGGGCGCGCTGCTGCCCAGCTGCGCCCTGACCACGGGGCTCGTCATCCTGCAGCGCGACCTCGGCACCGCCCTCGTCATGATGGTGATGGTCGCCGGGATGCTGTGGGTGGTCGGCGTCCCGGCGCGGTTCTTCGCGCTCGCCGGCGGCGCGGGCGCGGTGGTCGCGGCCGCCCTCGTGCTGAGCAGCCAGAACCGCATGAACCGCGTCGCGCACTGGCTCACCGAGTCCCCGGCCACCACGGCCGACATCCAGGGCCTGGCCTGGCAGCCCGTGCAGGGCCAGTACGCCCTGGCCTCCGGCGGCTGGTGGGGCCTCGGCCTGGGCGCCAGCCGGGAGAAGTGGCAGTGGCTGCCCGAGGCCCACAACGACTTCATCTTCGCCATCCTGGGCGAGGAGCTGGGCCTGCCCGGCACGCTCGCCGTCCTGGCGCTGTTCGGGGCGTTCGCCCTGGCCTGCGTGCGGCTCGTGCGTCGCTCGCAGGACCTCTTCGTCAAGGTCGCCGTCGTGGGTTTCGGCACCTGGATCATCGGTCAGGCGCTGCTGAACATCGCCGTCGTCCTGAGCCTGCTGCCGGTCATCGGGGTGCCGCTGCCGCTGATCTCGGCCGGCGGCTCGGCGCTCGTCCTGACCCTGTTCGCCATCGGGGTCCTGCTGTCCTTCGCGCGCGCCGAACCCGGTGCGCCGGAAGCCCTGCGCGCCCGCGAGTCGGTCGTGCGCCGCTCGCTCGCCGTCCTGCCGCGGCGCGGCGCGGGCGCCCCCGACCGCAGCCGCGGCCGGAGGTCCTCGTGAGCCTGTCCGTCCTGCTGGCCGGCGGCGGGACCGCCGGTCACGTCGCGCCGCTGCTGGCCACGGCCGACGCCCTGCGCGCCCGGCGGCCCGGCGCGCGCTTCCTCGTCCTCGGCACGGCCGAGGGGCTGGAGGCCCGGCTGGTGCCCGAGCGCGGCTACGAGCTCGCCGTCGTGCCGCGGGTCCCGCTGCCGCGCAAGCCGTCCCTGGACCTCGTGCGCCTGCCGGGGCGCCTGCGCGCGGCCGTGGCCGCCGCCTCGGACGCGCTGGCCCGCTCGTCCGCGGACGTCGTCGTGGGTTTCGGCGGGTACGTGGCCGTGCCCGCCTACCTGGCCGCGCGCCGCGCCGGCGTGCCCGTCGTCGTGCACGAGCAGAACTCCCTGCCCGGTGTCGCCAACCGCCTCGGGGCCCGCTGGGCCCGGTCCGTCGCCGTCACCTTCCCCGGCACCCCGCTGCCGGGCGCGGTGCGCACCGGGATGCCGCTGCGCCGGGAGGTCACCGACCTGGCCGCCGCGCCCGACCGCGCGCAGCGGCGCGCGGCGGCCCGGCGCGCCCTCGGCCTGGACCCGGACGCCCCCACCCTCCTGGTGACGGGCGGTTCCCTGGGCGCGCAGCGCCTGAACCAGGTGCTGCCCGACGCCGCCGCGGACCTGCTGGCCGCCGGGGCCCAGGTCCTGCACGCCAGCGGCCGCGGCAAGGGCGTGCCGCTGCCGGCGGGCGTCGACCGCTCCCGCTACCTGGTGCGCGAGTACCTGGACGACATGGCCTCCGCCTACGCGGCGGCCGACCTCGTGGTGTGCCGCAGCGGCGCGGGGACGGTCGCCGAGCTGACCGCCCTGGGCCTGCCCGCGGTGTACGTGCCGCTGCCGATCGGCAACGGCGAGCAGCGGCGCAACGCCGAGGGCGTCGTCGCCGCCGGCGGCGCCGAGCTCGTGGACGACGCCCGCTTCGACGCGGCCGTGGTGCGCGAGCGCGTGCTGCCCCTGCTGGTGGACGGCGAGCGCCGGGCGGTGGCCGCCCGCGCCGCCGCGGGGTTCGGCGTGCACGACGGGGCCGAGCGCCTGGCCGACCTCGTGGAGGCCGCGGCCTCCGGGGCGCAGGAGCGGGTCCGTGGCTGACGCGGGCACCGGCGCCCCGGGCACCGCCGCGCCCGTGCCCGTCACCGCGCTGGGCCGCGTCCACCTCGTCGGGATCGGTGGCGCGGGCGTCTCGGGCGTGGCGCGCCTGCTGGCCGCCCGCGGGGTCGTGGTCTCGGGCAGCGACGCCGCCGACTCGGAGGTCCTGGACGGCCTGCGCGCGCTCGGCGCGCGCGTGCACGTCGGGCACGACGCCGCGCACCTGGGCGACCTGGGCCCCGGCGACACGCTCGTCGTCTCCTCCGCCGTGCGACCGGGCAACCCCGAGCTCGTCGAGGCCCGCCGGCGCGGGCTGCGGGTGCTGCACCGCTCGGAGGCGCTGGCCTCGCTCATGGCGGACCGGCGCGGCGTGGCCGTCGCGGGCACGCACGGCAAGACGACGACGTCCTCCATGCTCGTCGTCGCGCTGCGCGCCGCGGGACTGGACCCGTCCTCGGCCGTGGGCGGGGAGCTGGTCGGCGGCAGCGACGGCGGTGCCCGCGAGGGCACCGGCGACGTCTTCGTGGCCGAGGCCGACGAGTCGGACGGCTCCTTCCGGGCCTACGCGCCCGTCCTGTCCGTCGTCACCAACGTCGAGCCGGACCACCTGGACCACTACGGCACCGCGGAGGCCGTCACGGCGGCCTTCGCCGACTTCGCCGCCCGGGTGCTGCCCGGCGGTGTCCTCGTCGCCTGCGCGGACGACCCGGGCTCGCGGGCCCTGGCCGAGGACGTGCGCCGCGCGGGCCGGGCGGTCCTGACGTACGGCCGCGCCGCCGGCGCCGACGTGCGCCTGAGCGACGTCGCCGTCGGCGCGGAGCCGACGGCGCTCCTGCACGACCGCGACGGCGCCCACGAGCTGCGGCTGGCCGTGCCCGGCGAGCACAACGTGCTCAACGCGGCCGCCGCCTGGACCGCCGCCCGCTGGCTGGGCGCCCCCGCCGACGGGGTCCTGGCCGGGCTGGCCTCCTTCGGCGGCGCCCGGCGCCGCTTCGAGCGCAAGGGCGAGGCGCGCGGGGTGCGCGTGGTCGACGACTACGCCCACCACCCCACCGAGGTGGAGGCCCTCCTGCGCGCGGCGCGCCCCGTCGCGGGCGACGGGCGCGTCGTGGTCGTCTTCCAGCCGCACCTGGTCAGTCGCACGCGCACGTTCGCGCGCGAGTTCGCGCGGGCGCTTGCGCTGGCGGACGTCGTCCTCGTCCTCGACGTCTACGTCGCCCGCGAGGACCCGGACCCGGAGGTGACGGGGGCGCTGGTGGCCGACGCCGTGCCGCTGCCGGCGGACCGCGTCCACCACGTGCCCGGCGCCGACGCCGCCCTGGAGCTGCTGGACGGCCTGCTGCGCGCGGGCGACCTGCTGCTGACCGTGGGCGCGGGTGACGTCACCCGGCTCGGGCCGCGCGTGCTGGAGCGGCTGGCCGCCGGACCGGGGCAGGCGTAGTGGCGCGCCCCACCCGCCCCCGCACCCCTCCCGCGAGCCCGGCGCCGGGTCCCCGGGCGGCCGGCGGCCCTCCGGTGGACCCCGCGCGCGGCGACGCCCTGGACGCCTCCCAGCTCGTCCCGCCGCCCGGCGCCGTGCAGGGGCCGGCCCGGCGCCGGCGCGCCGTGCGCGCGGCCGGCGGCGCGAGTCCCGCCCGCCCGTCGGCGGGCGCACCCGCTGCCCGCCGGGTGCCGCGTCCGGCGCCGGCGTCCGAGGAGCGCGCCGGCGGTGGACGCGCCGGTGCCCCCGGTCCGGCCCGCGGCGCTCGCACGGGCCGCGAGGCGGGCACCGGCAGGGACGCCCGTGCGGACGGTCGTGCCCGCGGTGGTGCGGGGCGGGGGAGCGGCACGGTGCGGCCGGCCGCGGGCGCCCGGCGCCCGGACCGCGTCGCCGACCTGCCCGCGCGCCGGTCCGGCAGTCGTCGCCCGCGCCGCCTGCTCGCCGTGGCGCTCCCGCTGGTGGCGCTCCTCGGGTTGGCCGGCTGGGTGCTGCTGGGCTCGCCGTGGCTGCGGGTGGAGCAGGTCCGGGTGACCGGGACGGCGCGCACCGACGTCGCGCTCGTCGAGCGGGTCGTGCAGGCGCAGGTGGGCCGCCCGCTGGCCGCCGTCCCCGCGGGCTCCCTGGCCGCCGAGGTCGGCGGGCTCCCGCTCGTCCAGTCTGCGCAGGTGCGCCGGGAGTGGCCGGACACGCTCGTCGTCGAGGTCGCCGAGCGCCAGGCCGTGGCGGCGGTGCCCAGCCGCGACGGCGGTGTCGACCTCGTGGACGGCGCCGGCCGGGTGCTGGTCTCCGAGCCGGTGCCGCCACCGGGCGTCCCGCTCATCAGCGTGGACGTGGGGAGCGCGCTGCCCGGGTCGCTGCAGGCGGCGCTGGACGTCAACGCGTCGTTGCCGGCCGTGGTGCGCGACCGGGTGGCGGACATCTCGGCCCGCTCGCCGGACGAGGTGCTGCTGCGGCTGCGGGAGGGCCCGGAGGTCGTGTGGGGCGGGGTGGAGCGCCCCGAGCGCAAGGCGGAGGTCCTGCAGCGGATGCTGGAGGAGGAAGACGTCGCCTCGGCGCAGCGCGTGGACGTGTCGGCGCCCGACGTGCCGGCGGTCTCCTGACCCTCGACCACCGCTCGAGGGTGTGGGCCCTCAGTTGTGCCGATCCGGTGTCCTGCGGCAAGTCCTTCGGCGACACGCCGGGGCGGCGGTTGCACGCGGAGCCTGCGGATCCCTACGGTCCTCCACCAGCAGAACATGACATAACGTTGACCCTCTACCTGAGGGTGAAGGTTGAAGGAACGGTCCGGGTCCTCCCGGAGCGACGCACGGCATCGGCGAAAGAGGCGAGAGGCACTCGACGTGGCAGCTCCGCAGAACTACCTAGCGGTCATCAAGGTCGTCGGCGTCGGCGGCGGCGGGGTGAACGCGGTCAACCGGATGATCGAGGTCGGCCTCAAGGGCGTCGAGTTCATCGCCGTCAACACGGACGCGCAGGCGCTGCTCATGAGCGACGCCGACGTCAAGCTCGACGTCGGCCGGGAGCTCACCCGCGGTCTCGGCGCCGGCGCCGACCCCGAGGTCGGCCGCAAGGCCGCCGAGGACCACGCCGAGGAGATCGAGGAGGTCCTCAAGGGGGCCGACATGGTCTTCGTCACCGCCGGCGAGGGCGGCGGCACGGGCACCGGCGGCGCGCCGGTCGTCGCCCGCATCGCCCGCTCCCTGGGCGCGCTGACCATCGGCGTCGTCACCCGCCCCTTCACCTTCGAGGGCCGCCGCCGCGCCAACAGCGCCGAGTCGGGCATCGCCGAGCTGCGCGACGAGGTCGACACCCTCATCGTCATCCCCAACGACCGGCTGCTGTCCATCAGCGACAAGCAGGTCAGCATCCTCGACGCCTTCAAGTCGGCCGACCAGGTGCTGCTGTCCGGCGTCCAGGGCATCACCGACCTCATCACCACCCCGGGCCTGATCAACCTCGACTTCGCCGACGTGAAGTCCGTCATGCAGGGTGCCGGCAGCGCCCTCATGGGCATCGGTTCCGCGCGCGGCGACGACCGGGCGATCCAGGCCGCCGAGAGCGCGATCTCCTCGCCGCTGCTGGAGGCCAGCATCGACGGCGCTCACGGCGTGCTGCTGTCCATCCAGGGCGGCTCCGACCTCGGCCTGTACGAGATCAACGAGGCCGCCCGGCTGGTCCAGGAGGCCGCGCACCCCGAGGCCAACATCATCTTCGGCGCCGTCATCGACGACGCCCTGGGCGACGAGGTCCGCGTGACCGTCATCGCCGCCGGTTTCGACAGCGGCAGCCCGGTGCGCCGCCGCGAC
This sequence comes from Kineococcus haloalkalitolerans, assembly GCF_050871905.1. Classification (NCBI taxonomy): domain Bacteria; kingdom Bacillati; phylum Actinomycetota; class Actinomycetes; order Kineosporiales; family Kineosporiaceae; genus Kineococcus; species Kineococcus haloalkalitolerans. Next base: position 3,587 of record NZ_JBJLSH010000033.1, on the reverse strand, counting down.
GAGCGCGCCCTGGGTCAGCAGGCGCCCGGCCGCTCGCCCCAGGGCAGCGCGGTGCCGCAGTCGGCCGCCGTGCCCCCGCGCAGCGGCCGCCAGGACGCCTGGCAGCAGCAGGCGGCCCCGCAGCATCAGGCGCCCCAGCAGGCCCCGCAGCAGGCGCCCGCGCCCGAGCAGCAGCCCGTGCACTACGCGCCGTCGGCGCAGCAGCCGCAGCACTACGGCCAGCAGGCGCCCCAGCAGCAGCAGCCGGCGCCGCAGCAGCCGCAGCAGCCCGCGTACGCGCAGCAGCCGGCGCCGCACGTGGTGCCCGGCGAGGACCCGGTGCAGGTGCCGCGGATCATCGAGCTGCCCAACACCGACGCCGGCGCCACCCGCCGTCCCGGCCGCGGCCGGGTCGAGGAGGAGGACCTCGACGTCCCCGACTTCCTGAAGTGACGTCGGACGCCACCGCGACGGGCGCCGCGACCCGGGGACGGGCCGCGCCCGCGCCCCTGCTGGACGCGGGCCTGCCGGCGGGGGTGCGCGGCGGCTTCACGACCCGGGCCGGCGGTGAGGCGGGCGGCGGGGACTTCGCCGGGCTGAACCTCGGCGCGCACGTCGGCGACGACCCCGGCCGGGTGGCCCGGCACCGCGACGCCCTGCGCCGCGCCCTGGGAGCCCGGGTCCTCCTCGTGCCCACGCAGGTGCACGGCGCGGACGTCGTGCACGTGCCCGCCGCGGACGCGGAGCGGCTGGCGGCCCACCCGCCGGAGGCCGACGCCCTCGTGACGACCGACCCGGGCGTCGCGCTGGCCGTGGTGGTCGCCGACTGCGTGCCCGTCCTGGTCGCCGACCCGGACGCCGGTGTCGTCGGCGTCGCGCACGCCGGGCGCCCCGGCCTGGTGGCCGGCGTCGTGCCCGCGCTGCTCGCGGCGGTGCGGGACCTGGGTGCCCGGCGCCCGCTGGTGCGCCTGGGCCCGTCGGTGTGCGGCGCCTGCTACGAGGTGCCCGAGCCGATGGCGGCCGCGGTGGCCTCGGCCGTGCCAGCCGCCCGCGCCCGGACCCGCTGGGGCACAGCGGCTGTCGACGTCCCCGCGGGCGTGCTCGCGCAGTGCGCGGCGGCGGGCGTGCCGGCCGGCGACGTGGCGCGGGTCGGCGGGTGCACCGTCGAGGACCCCGCCCTGTTCTCCTACCGGCGTTCGGGGACGACCGGCCGCTCCGGCGGCGCGGTCGTCCTGGACGCGCCCGGCGCGCCGTGAGCGCCGTCGAGGACACGGCCGCCCGCGCCGAGCAGCTGCGCGAGCGCCTGGGGGCCGTGCGCGGGCGGGTGGGCGCCGCGGCCCGCGCGGCCGGCCGCGACCCGGGCGAGCTGACGCTGGTCGTGGTGACCAAGCACTTCCCGTCCCGGGACGTGCGCGAGCTGGTCGGCCTCGGGGTCACCGACGTGGGGGAGAACCGCGACCAGGAGGCGGCGGCGAAGGCCGCCGACGTCGCCGCGCAGCTGGGGCCCGCGGCGCCGCGCTGGCACTTCGTGGGTCAGCTGCAGACCAACAAGGCCCGCTCGGTCGCCCGCTACGCGGCGGCCGTGCACTCGGTGGACCGCGCCCGGCTGGCGGGGGCGCTGGACCGGGCCGCGCAGGACGCGCAGCGCCGGCTGGACGTGTTCCTGCAGGTGGACCTCGCGCCCGCGCTGGGGCAGGACGCCGACCCGGGCCGCGGGGGAGCGGTGGCCGCCGACGTGCCCGCCCTGGCCGAGGCCGTGGCGGGGGCGGACGCCCTGCGCCTGGCCGGTCTCATGGCCGTGGCTCCCCGGGACGTGGACCCGGCCCGCGCCTTCGCGGTCCTGCACGAGCTGTCCCTCGCCCTGCGCCGCGACCACCCGTCGGCGACGGGGCTGTCGGCGGGCATGAGCGGCGACCTGGAGCAGGCCGTGGCGGCCGGGGCGACACACCTGCGTGTCGGCAGCGCGGTGCTCGGCCCGCGCCCGGCGCCGCGGTAACGTCCGGGCAGCCGCCCGCCCCCGGTCGGCCCCGGCAGAAGAACCGTGCACCACCAGCTGACGAGCACTCGAGGAGCCTGCGATGGCCGGCGCGCTGCGCAATGCGATGGTCTACCTCGGCCTCGCCGAGGACGACCGCTACGCCGAGGACGAGCCCGAGGCCACCCGTGCGCGCGCCGAGCCCGTGCGCGAGGTGCGCGCCGAGCCGCGCGAGCAGGTGCGCGTCGAGCACCGCGTGCGCGAGGAGCCTGCCGAGGTGCCGGGGCGCGCGGAGACCACCGGTCAGGTGACCCCGATCAGGAGGCAGGTGGCCCACGTGGTCCAGCAGTCCAGCGGCCCGGAGCTGCACCGCATTACGACCATCCACCCCCGCACCTACAACGAGGCCAAGACCATCGGGGAGAGCTTCCGCGACGGCGTGCCGGTCATCATGAACCTCACGGACATGAGCGACAGCGACGCCAAGCGGCTCGTCGACTTCTCCGCCGGCCTCGTCTTCGGCCTGCACGGCTCGATCGAGCGCGTCACCAACAAGGTCTTCCTGCTGTCGCCGCAGAACGTCGAGGTGGCCTCGCAGGAGGAGGAGCGTCCCCAGGAGCGCACCTTCTTCAACCAGTCGTGAGGCCCGCCGGACGGGTGAGCGGCCGGAACCCGCGGGTCCCGCGGGGCGTTGCGCCGTCGTGACGACCTCTACGACCACCGTCCGTCAGGCAGGATGACCGGGTGTCTGCGCTCTTCTCGTTCCTGGCCCTGATCGTCCTGATCTTCTTCCTCTGCCTGATCGGGCGGCTGGTGCTGGACTGGGTGCAGGCCCTCTCGCGCGAGTGGCGCCCCCGCGGGGCGGTGCTGGTGTTCGCCGAGGCCGTCTACACGGTGACGGACCCGCCCCTGAAGACGCTGCGGCGCGTCATCCCGCCGCTGCGCCTGGGCGCCGTCCAGCTCGACCTGGCGTTCCTCGTGCTGGCGATCGCGTGCTCGATCCTGCTGTCGGTGCTGCAGCGCATGGCCGCCGTGGCTTGAGCGCCCCGACCTGACGCCTGACCTCCCGCCGGACGTCCAGCCACCGTCGCGGCCTCCCGGGCGCGCGGGTGCCGCTCCGCTACGGTGACGAGGTCCGCCGTCCGCCGGGGGCGGCCGAGACGGTGGAGGCCCTGCCATGCCGCTCAGTCCGGAAGACGTCGTCAACAAGCGCTTCCACCCCACCCGCGTGCGCGAGGGGTACGCGCAGGACGAGGTCGACGACTTCCTCGACGAGGTGGTCGCCGAGCTGCGCCGCCTGAACGCGGAGAACGAGGAGCTGCGCGCGCAGCTGGACGGGTGCCGCGCCGAGGTGGCCGAGCTGTCCGGTGACGGGAGCGGTCGTGCGCCCGCCGCGGCTGTCGCCGAGACCGCCGCCGCGTCCGGCTCCCGCGACGGCGGGGTCACCGGGGTCACCGCGGCTGCCGCGGTTCCCGAGGACGCGGCGGGCAGCGAGGCCGCCGAGGAGGCCGCCGCCGCTCCCGCGCCGGTCGCGGGGGGGGGGGGGGGGGGGGGGGGGGGGGGGGGGGGGGGGGGGGGGGGGGGGGGGGGGGGGGCGGGGGGGGGCCTGCGGCAGCTCTGCTCGAGGGCGCCG
>NZ_JBJLSH010000032.1:0-53230 GCF_050871905.1 Kineococcus haloalkalitolerans | reverse complement strand
CCCCCCCCCCCCCCCCCCCCCCCCCCCCCCCCCCCCCCCCCCCCCCGCCCCCCCCCCCCCCCCCCCCCCCCCCCCCCCCCGGGGAGCGGGGGTCACGGGGACCCTGCTCCCGCGGTGATCACGGATCGATGAGCGTTCGACCGTCCATGATCACCGCGGGGCGGGGGTCACTCTCCGGCGGGCTGCTCCTGGGCGGGCTGCTCGTCGGCGGCCGGGGCGGCGGCGGGGGCGGCCGTCACGGCGATCCGCTGCGGCCGGGCGGCGGCGTGCACGCCGGCGACGCGCACGGTGAGCACCCCGGCGTCGTAGGTCGCGCTGACGGCCTCGGGGCCGACCGTGGTGGGCAGCGCGAGGGCGCGGCGGAAGCTGCCGTAGCGGAACTCGCTGCGGCGCACCGCACCCTCGGACCGCTCGCGGGTGTCGCGCCGCTCGCCGGAGACGACGAGGCGGTCGCCGTCCAGCTCCACGGTCACGTCGTCGGCGGTCAGCCCGGGCAGCTCGACGCGCACGAGCGCGTCGTCGCCGTCGCGGTCCACCTCGACGGCGGGGCTGAACCCGGTGCCGGGGCGGGCGGCGGTCCGCACGGGCGCGGCGAACGCCGAGCGCACGAGGGCGTCGAACTGCTGGTCGAACTGGCGGGCGAGGGAGAGGCTGTTCACGGTGTCCTCCTGGACTCCCGGCGCTCGGGGTGAGCGCCACCAGCTCGTACAACGTGAGCCGCCCCGGCTCAATCCCGTCGTTCGCTGGCGGCGTACGGTCCGCCGCACCACGATCGCGGTATGGACTACGTGAAGCTGGGCTCGACCGGTCTCGAGGTCTCCCGCCTGTGCCTGGGGTGCATGAGCTACGGCGAGCCGGACCGCGGCGGGCACCCGTGGACGCTGCCCGAGCACGAGAGCCGCCCCTTCCTGGAGCGGGCCCTGGACCTGGGCGTCACCTTCTTCGACACCGCGAACGTCTACTCGAACGGCTCCAGCGAGGAGATCGTCGGGAAGGTCCTGCTGAGCCGGGTCCGCCGCGAGGAGGTCGTCATCGCGACCAAGGTCCACGGCCGGATGCGCCCGGGCCCCAACGGCGCCGGGCTGTCGCGGCACGCGGTGCTCACCGAGGTGGACGCCAGCCTGCGGCGGCTGGGCACCGACTACATCGACCTGTACCAGATCCACCGCTGGGACCCCGCGACGCCGGTGGAGGAGACGCTGCAGGCGCTGCACGACGTCGTCCAGGCCGGCAAGGTCCGCTACCTGGGGGCCTCGTCGATGTGGGCGTGGCAGTTCGCCAAGGCGCTGCACCTGCAGGAGCTCAACGGCTGGACGCGGTTCGTGACGATGCAGGACCACTACAACCTCCTGTACCGCGAGGAGGAGCGGGAGATGCTGCCGCTGTGCGCCGACGCCGGGATCGGCGTGATCCCGTGGAGCCCGCTGGCGCGCGGCAAGCTGACGCGCGACTGGGACGCCACGACGAACCGCTCGGAGACCGACGAGTTCGGCAAGACGCTGTACCGGGACTCCGACGCCGACGTCGTGGCGGCCGTCGCCCGCGTCGCCGAGCGCCGCGGGGTGCCGCGCGCGCAGGTCGCGCTGGCGTGGGTGGCCCGCAACCCCGTGGTGACGGCGCCGATCGTGGGCGCCACGAAGCCGCACCACCTCGAGGACGCCGTGGCGGCCCTGGAGCTGGAGCTGACCGACGAGGAGGTCGCCGAGCTGGAGGCGCCCTACGAACCGCACGAGGTCGTCGGCTTCTGACCCTCCCCCTCCCCCTCCCCCTCGCCGTGATCTTGCTGGGACTCCCTGCAAGATCACGGAGGGGGTCACGGCGGGGGTCACGGCGGGGGTCAGGGCAGGGCGAGGACCGCGCGGGCCAGGGACGCGTGCGTGACGACGGTGGAGACCACCCCGCTGCGCAGCACGGCCGCGGTGGCCTCCGCGCGCACGCCGGCGTCGCCGGTCGCCATCGCCAGGACCTCGGGGGTGCGGCGCAGCTGCTCGCCGGTGACGCCGACGACGCGGTCGGCCAGCCCGGGCACCTCCCGCCCGTCGGCCCCGAACAGCACCCCGGTGATCTCCGCGACGGCACCGGCGGCGGTCAGCTCCCGCACGAGGGCGGGGTCCATCGCCTGCAGGGAGTCCAGGGCCGTGGACTCCCCCGGCAGCCAGGCGCCGATGGAGACGACCGCGCGCGTCATGCGCTCGTGCTCGGCGAGCGCCTCGGCGATCCCCGACTGCGCGCGCAGGCCCTCGGCGGCCGCGGCGTCGGGCACGGCCAGCGGCGCGTAGAACGTGGCCGCGGTGGAGGCGGTGGCCTCGGCGGTGCGGCGCACGAGGTCCACGGCGCTGTCCTCCACGTCGGGGCGCGGCAGGGCCCCGGACAGCTGCACGAACCGGCAGCGCAGCGGGCTGCGCACGGCGGCCGCCAGCACCGAGATGGCCCGCCCCCAGGCCAGGCCGACGACGTCCTCGGGGACGACGACCTCCTCCAGCAGCCCCGCGGTGAAGCGGGCGATGGTGCGGCGCTGACCCAGGACGGTGTCCTCCTCGGGCAGCAGGACGTAGGCCGCGCGCACCCCGAAGCGGGCGCGCAGCCCCTCGGCCAGCTCGGCGTCCAGCGAGGAGGGGACGGTCACCCGGATGTGGACGAGGCCGGCCGCCCGCGCGTCCTCGAGCAGCCGGGCGACCTTGAAGCGGCTGACGCCCAGCTCACGGGCGATGTCGACCTTCGTCCGCCCCTCGACGTGGAAGCGCTGAGCGGCGACGGCGGCCAGGGCGAGGCCGCTGTCGGTGGTGCCCGCGCGGGCCGGCGCCTTCGCCATGGTCCACCCCTCCCGGTCGACGTCCCGCCGTGCGGCGGGACCCAGTTGACACACCCCTGTGCCGCCGGTCACTATCGCACAACTGAGACTACCCCGCTCACATGAGCGGCAGGCTCGGTCCTGGACTGTCGACGAGGACACTGGAGGGGACGATGGCCGGACGCCACACGCGACGGGTCGCGCTCGCGGGGGCCCTCAGCGGCGCCCTGCTGCTGACGAGCTGCTCGGGCGCGGGAGGCGGTGGCGGAGGTGGCGGCGGCGCGGGCGGCGGCGAGGACGGCGGCGCGCAGAGCATCAACGTCATCATGGTGAACAACCCGCAGATGGTGGACCTGCAGGAGCTGACCCCGCGGTTCACCGAGGAGACCGGCATCACGGTCAACTACACCGTGCTGCCCGAGAACGACGTCCGCGACCGCATCACGCAGGAGTTCTCCAGCCAGGCCGGCCAGTACGACGTCGCCTCGATCTCCAACTACGAGGTGCCGTTCTACTCCGAGAACGGCTGGCTGGCTCCCCTGGACGACTACATCGCCGAGGACACCGAGTTCGACCAGGACGACATCCTGGACTCGATGGAGAGCTCGCTCACCGGCTCCGACGGCTCGGTGTACGCCGAGCCGTTCTACGGCGAGTCGTCCTTCCTCATGTACCGCACCGACGTGTTCGAGGAAGCCGGCCTGACGATGCCGGAGAACCCGACCTGGCAGGAGGTCGCCGACCTCGCCGCCCGCGTCGACAACGTCCGCCCGGGCATGCGCGGCATCTGCCTGCGCGGCCAGCCCGGCTGGGGGCAGGTCTTCGCCCCGCTGACCACCGTCGTCAACACCTTCGGCGGCACCTGGTTCGACGAGGACTGGAACGCCCAGGTGGACTCCCCCGAGTTCACCGAGGCCACGCGCTTCTACGTCGACCTCGTCCGCACCCACGGCGAGGCCGGCGCCCCGCAGGCCGGCTTCACCGAGTGCCTGAACAACATGACCCAGTCGAACGTGGCCATGTGGTACGACGCGACGTCGGCCGCCGGGTCGCTGGAGGCCGAGGGCTCCCCCGTCGCCGGGCAGATCGGCTACGTGCCGGCCCCGGTCGTCGAGACCGACTCCTCCGGCTGGCTGTACACCTGGGCGTGGGGCGTGCAGGAGGCCTCGCAGAACAAGGACGCCGCGTGGGAGTTCATCTCCTGGGCCTCCAGCCAGGGCTACGAGGAGCTCGTCGGCCAGGAGCTCGGCTGGGCGCGCGTGCCGGCCGGCAAGCGCACCAGCACCTACGAGAACCCCGACTACCAGGCGCAGGCCGGCCCGTTCTACGAGGCCACCCGCGACGCCATCCTCGCGGCCGACCCGCAGGACCCCGGCGTGCAGCCGCGCCCGGCCCCGGGCATCCAGTTCGTCGCGATCCCCGAGTTCGCGGCCATGGCCACCGAGGTCTCGCAGTTCGTCAGCTCGGCCATCGCCGGCCAGACCAGCGTCGAGGACGCCCTCGCGCAGGGCCAGCAGGTCGCCGAGCAGCAGGTGACGCAGGTCTACCAGGAGTGAGGCGCCGGCCGGCCCGCCCCGCACCCGCGGGGCGGGTCGGCCGCACCCGTCCCGCGCGCCACCCCGACACCCGCACCGACTCCCCGCAGGAGCAGACCGATGAGCACGGGCACCGACACCCCGAGCGCCCCCGGCGGCCGGTCGGCCGCGGGCAGCGCCGTCGCACCGCCCCCCACCACCTCCGCGACCGGCGCGCGCCGCGTCTCGAACTGGGCCCGCCGCGCACCGCTGATGCCGGCGTTCATCTTCCTCTTCATCGCCACCCAGCTGCCGTTCATCACCACGATCGTCATCTCGTTCACGAACTGGAACGCGCTGCGACCGGGCAACCGGTCCTTCATCGGCTTCGACAACTACGTCGAGGTCTTCTCCAACGCCCGGCTGCGCGAGTCCGTGTGGAACACCGTCGTCCTGACCGTCGTGGTGGTCGGGGTCAGCCTCGTCCTGGGCATGCTCATCGCGCTGCTGCTGGACCGGAAGTTCTTCGGCCGCGGCGCCGTGCGCACCATGATGATCGCCCCGTTCCTCGTCGTGCCGATCGCCGCGGCGCTGCTGTGGAAGCACGCGCTGTTCAACCCCTCCTACGGCCTGCTCAACGGCGTGCTGACGTGGGTGTGGGGCCTCTTCGGCAGCGACAGCCCCCCGCAGCCGGAGTACCTCACCGTCGCCCCGATGATCTCCATCCAGGTGGCGCTCATCTGGCAGTGGACGCCGTTCATGATGCTGATCCTGCTGGCCGGGTTGCAGTCCAAGCCCGCCGACGCGGAGGAGGCCGCGCGCATGGACGGCGCCAGCGGCTGGCAGATCTTCCGCTACCTGACCTTCCCGCACCTGCGCCAGTACCTGGAGCTGGGCGGTCTGCTGGGCGCCATCTACATCGTCCAGAACTTCGACGCCGTCTTCACCATCACCTCCGGCGCCCTGGGCACGGCGAACCTGCCGTACACGATCTACCAGACGTTCTTCCAGGCCGGTCAGTACGGCCTGGCCTCGGCGATGGGCGTCGTCGTCGTCATCGCCACGATCATCATCGCGACGTTCGCGCTGCGGGTCGTCTCGACCATGTTCAAGGAGGAGGGCGCCCGATGAGCACCGCCGCCCGCACCGCCCCCGCCGTCCGGCCCAGCGCCGGGCACGTCCCCACCAGCCGCCGCGAGCGCCGCGCCCGCGAGCTGAACCGCGGCAACCCGCTGTGGGGCCTGCTGGCCTGGATCGTCGGCCTGCTGTTCGTCGCACCCGTGCTGTGGATGGTCCTGACCTCCTTCCACTCCGAGACCGACGCGGCCACCAACCCGCCGGCCGTGGCCGCCGCGCTCACCCTGGACGGCTACCGCAGCTTCTTCGCCGCCGGCCCGTGGCCGCCGCTCATCAACTCGCTGTCGGCGTCCGTCGTGTCGACGATCATCGTGCTGTGCCTGGCGATCCCCGCCGCGTACGCGCTGTCGATCCGGCCGGTCAAGCGGTGGAGCGACGTCATGTTCTTCTTCCTGTCGACGAAGTTCATGCCCGTCGTGGCGGCCGTCCTGCCGCTGTACCTGTTCGCCCGCTACGCCGGGCTGCTGGACAACGTCACCTACCTGGCGCTGCTGTACACCGCGATGAACCTGCCGATCGCGGTGTGGATGATGCGCTCCTTCCTGGCCGAGGTGCCGGTGGAGATGCTGGAGGCCGCCTCCATCGACGGCGCCGGGCTGATCCGCACGCTGCGCTCGGTCGTCGCCCCCGTCGCGGTGCCCGGCATCGCGGCCACCGCGCTCATCTGCTTCATCTTCAGCTGGAACGAGCTGCTGCTGGCCCGCACCCTGACGGCGGTCGTCGCGCAGACCTCCCCGGTGTTCCTCACCGGGTTCGTCACCAGCCAGGGCCTGTTCCTGGCCCAGCTGTGCGCCGCGGCCACCGTCATCTCCCTGCCCGTGCTGGTCGCCGGCTTCGCCGCCCAGGACAAGCTCGTCCAGGGCCTGTCGATGGGCGCGGTCAAGTGACCGGCCCGGCGGCCCCGTCCACCCACACCCCCGGAGAGCTGCTGTGACCTCCACGACCTCCGCCGTGCCGCTCTCGCCCGCCACGCTGACCGAGGTCGGCCGCCGGGTGCCCGTGCCCACCTACGACCGCTCGGCGCTGACGCCGGGGATCGTCCACCTCGGGGTCGGCGGCTTCCACCGCGCCCACCAGGCGATGTACCTGGACCGGCTCATGGAGCGGGGGCTGGCGCACGACTGGGCGGTCCGCGGCATCGGCGTCCTGCCCCACGACGCGCGCATCCGCGACGCGATGAACTCCCAGGGCGGGCTGTACACGCTGGTGCTGAAGGACCCCGACGGCGGCCGCGAGCCGCGCGTCGTCGGCTCGGTCCTCGACGTCCTGCTGGCCCCCGACGACCCGGACGCCGCGGTGGAGGCCATGGCCGACCCGCGGATCCGCGTGGTGTCCCTGACGGTCACCGAGGGCGGCTACAACGTCGACGCCGTCACCGGCGAGTTCCTGCTCGACACCCCCGCGGTGGCCGCCGACCTGGCGCCGGACGCCGTGCCGAGCACGACGTTCGGGCTGGTCACCGAGGCGCTGCGCCGGCGCCGCGACCGCGGCCACGGGCCGTTCACCGTCATGTCCTGCGACAACATCCAGGGCAACGGGCACAACGCGCACAAGGTGTTCGTCGCCTTCGCCACCGCCAAGGACCCCGAGCTGGGCGCCTGGATCGACCAGCACGTGTCCTTCCCCAACTCCATGGTCGACCGGATCACCCCCGGCACGACCGAGGAGGACCGCGCCGAGGTGCGCGAGCGCTTCGGGGTCGAGGACGCCTGGCCGGTCGTGTGCGAGCCGTTCGTGCAGTGGGTGCTGGAGGACGACTTCGTCGCCGGCCGGCCGCCGCTGGAGGAGGCCGGCGTGCAGGTCGTCGAGGACGTCGAGCCCTACGAGCTGATGAAGCTGCGCCTGCTCAACGCCAGCCACCAGGCGCTGTGCTACTTCGGCCACCTGGCCGGGTACCGGCTGGTGCACGAGGTCGCGCAGGACCCGCTGTTCGCACGGTTCCTGCTGGACTACATGGAGCGCGAGGGCTCCCCCACCCTGCCGCCGGTGCCGGGCATCGACCTGGACGCCTACCGGCGCGAGCTGGTGCACCGCTTCTCCAACGGCGAGGTGCGCGACACCGTCGCCCGGCTGTGCAACGAGAGCTCCGACCGCATCCCCAAGTGGCTGCTGCCCGTGGTGCGCCACCAGCTGGCCACCGGCGGGGAGTTCCACCGCGCCGCGGCCGTCGTGGCCAGCTGGGCCCGCTACGCCGAGGGCGTCGACGAGCAGGGGCAGCCCATCGAGGTCTCCGACCGCCTCGCCGAGCGCCTCGTCGCCACCGCGCGGCGCAACCGGGAGGACCCCACCGCCTTCATCGCCGACCGCAGCCTGTTCGGCGACCTCGTGGACGACGAGCGTTTCGTCGCCGAGTACACGAGGGTCCTGCGCTCCCTGCACGAGCGGGGGGCGCGCGCGACGCTCGAGGAGGTCGTCGCCCGCTGACGCCACCGGTGCGGCGGCGGTGACGCCCCCCGCCGCACCGGTGGCCCCGGTCGCCGCCCGCCGCGGTCAGCGCCAGACGTCCAGGACGACGTCGCGCAGCCGCTCGCTGAAGCGGCCGTCGTCGCTCGCGCCCGCCAGCAGGCGGCGCAGGTCCGCGTCGAAGGCGCCCAGCCGGTCGCCGAACAGGTGGGGCGCCGCACCGGACAGGGAGTGGACCGCGGCGAGGACCTCCTCGGCGCTGCGGACGACCACCGGGCCCGGCACGACCAGGCGCTGGGGGCCGGTGAACCCGGCGGCGCGGTAGACGGCCTCCTCGTCACCGCCCGCGGTGTCCGGCAGCACCGACCGGCCGGCGCGCGGGCGCGGTCCCAGGTAGCGGCGCACCAGGTCGGTGACGGCCGGCCACGGCGGGCGGGGGTGGGGCAGCGGCTGGCCCGCGTCCTCCGAGGCGTCCAGGCCCCGGTGGGTGGTGGCGTGCACGTGCACCAGCGCCCCGCCCGGCAGCAGCAGGCCGCGCACCGCGGCGGCCACCCGCGGGCGGTCGGTCCAGTGGAACGACTGCGCGAAGGTGACCACGTCCACCCGCGGCAGGCCGGCCGGCAGGTCCTCCGCGCGCAGCCGGACCCACTCGGTGTTCGCGACGCCCCACCGGCGGGCCAGGTCCTCCGCCTCGGCGAGCATGTCGGCGTCGGCGTCCACGCCGATCGCCCGGGCGACGTGCGGGGCCATCGGCAGCGTCAGCGACCCGGGACCGCACCCCACGTCCAGCAGCGTCCCCGTGCCGTCCAGCCCCAGCGCCCCGACCAGCGCGGTCACCACCTGCGGCGGGTACGGCACCCGGCCGACGGCGTAGTGGGCGGCGCTCCCGGCGTACAGCGTCGGGTCCCACGTCCACCCGCGGTCCACGGCCGAACCGCCCCGCGCGTCCGTCACCCCGCCACGGTGGCAGCCCGGTGGGACCACCGCCAGGTGCTCGCACGTGGTCGTCGCGCGGTGCACCCGGCCCGGCGAGATCCAGCTCAGCGACTCGGAGCGTCCTGCGACCCGTCTGGCGATGCCAGCGGTCAGGAGCACCGACGCGCCGCTGCACGGCTCCGAGGCTTGATAAGTTTATCATCGTGCGTTCTGCGATCAACAACCCGTTCAACCCGGGGTCGGACATCGTGCCGCAGGTGTGGGCCGGCCGGACGACGCAGCTGGACGACTGGCGCAGCGTCCTCCGGCCCCGCCTGGCGAGCGGCCTGCCGGAACGCGGCCGGACCGTCCTCGGCGAGCCCGGTCTCGGCAAGTCCGCCCTCGTGCGCAAGATCGCCTCCGAGGCGGCCGGAGCGGGCGACTGGACCACACCGCAGATCAGGGTGCCGCTGGGGTCCGACCCGCTCAAGCTCGTCGCCGGCGCCCTGCTGGACCTCGCCCACGTCGCCGGGTTGCCCCCGCGCAGGGAACGTCGTCTCCAGGAACTGCTGGGCCGCGTCGAAGCCGTCGCGGTGAGCGGTGTCTCCCTGAGCCTGCGCCAGGGCGACGGGGCGGACCCGCACCTGGTGCTCAGCGAGCTGCTCGTCGAGATCGGCCGTGCCGCCGTGGGGCGGGGCGTCGTGTGCCTCCTGCACGTGGACGAGGTCCAGAACATCACCGACGAGCGAGCCCTCTCGCAGCTCCTCATCGCGCTCGGCGACGCCCTCACGCACCGGACCGTCGTCGACGGGCCGGGAGGAGTGCGGTTCGAGCGGTCCCTGCCCGTCGCGGTCTACCTGACCGGACTGCCGGAGTTCGAGGACCGGGCCGGGGCGCGCAAGGGCGCGACGTTCGCCCGCCGCTTCGCCACGACCGTCCTCGAGGCGATCGACGACGACGACTTGACCACGGCGCTCCAGGTGTTCGTCTCACCGGGCTGGGAGGTGACGGACGACCGGGGTGGCCCGGCCACCGTCCACATGACCCAGGACGCCGTCGCGCTGCTCGTCGACCTCTGCCGCGGGGAGCCCTTCCTGTTCCAGCTCGCCGGGCAGGAGGCCTGGTACGCCGGCGAGGACACCACCATCACCGCCGCCCAGGTCGAGGCGGGGTGGAGGGCGGCGCAGCGCGAGGCGTCCGCCCACGTGGAACGGATCCTCGGCCGACTGCCGCAGCGCGAGCGCGAGTTCCTCGAAGCGATGGCCCGGCTCCCTCCGGCGGACCGGACGCTCACCCGCATCGCCGCCACGGCCGGTTTCACGTCGGCCGCGGCAGCCGGACCCACGTCCCAGCGCCTCGACACCGTACGCGGGATCATCGGCCGAGGAAGGCCCTACTCGTTCCGGCACCGGGCGGTCGAGGCGTACCTGACGAGCGACTGGCCCGCCGTCCGGTAGCCGGGGCTGCACGAGGTGGACCTGCGGTGCGGACCTCCCACCCCTCCGCTGTCCGTCACCCGCCCTAGGCTCTCCGCGTGGTCGACGGCGCCCCCGCCCGCGGCCGGGCCGAGCGGCTCGTCGCGCTCCTGTTCGTCCTGCAGCGGCGCCGGCGCGCCACCACCGGCGAGCTCGCCGCCGAGCTCGGGGTCTCCGAGCGCACCGCCGCGCGGGACGTGGCCGCGCTGCGCGAGTCGGGTGTGCCGGTGTGGACCGAACCCGGCCGGTACGGCGGGGTCCGGCTCGTGGACGGCTGGCGCTCGCGGCTGGACGGCCTGACCGAGCGGGAGGCGGTGGCGCTGCTGGCCATGAGCCCGCCGCGGGCGCTGGCCGACCTGGGACTGGGCGGGGCGGTCGCGGCCGCTCACGCGAAGCTGTCCGCCACGCTGCCGGCCGCGCTGGGCGAGGAGGCCCTGCGCGTGGCGCGGCGCTTCCACCTCGACGCGCCCGGCTGGTTCGCGCGCCCCGACGGGGGCACCGGGGGCACCCACCTGCCGGCCCTCGCGCACGCCGTCCTCACGGACCGGCGGGTGGCCCTGGCGTACGCGCGCGGCGACGGCGAGGTGCGGCGCGACCTGGTCCCGCTGGGCCTCGTCCTCAAGGCCGGCGCCTGGTACCTCGTGGCCGCCGGGGACGGCGAGGACGGCGGGGCCGTCCGCACCTACCGGGTCTCGCGCGTGCGGGCCGTCGCCGACGCGGGACCGGCCGAGCGCCCGGCGGGGTTCGACCTGGCGGCGTGGTGGGCGGCGTCCTCCGCGGCGTTCGAGCGGTCCCTGCGGCGCGTGCCCGTGCGGGTGCGGCTGAGCCCGCGCGGCCTGCGCGCGCTGCCGCGCGTCCTCGACCCGGGCGTGGCGGCCGAGGCGCTCGCGGCGGCGCAGGCACCGGCTGCGGACGGGTGGACGGAGGTGGTCCTGCACCTGGAGGACCCCGCGATCGCAGCCGGTCAGCTCCTGCCGCTGGGGACCGAGGTGGAGGTCCTGGACCCGCCGGCGGCGCGGGCGGCGTTCGCGGCGACCGCCCGCGCGATGGCCGCGCGCCACACCCCCCGACACCGCCCGCGCACCGGATGACGCGCCTCAGCGGTACCCCGTCGTGTCCGCGGGCCGGCCGGTGTCCACCACCTCCGCCACGTAGCGCCACCCGTCGGGCCGGCTGCCGTCGACGTCGTCGACGCCGTAGACGCGCGCCAGTTCGCCGCTGGACGTGGTGCGCCCCGCGAACCGGGCGTGGGCGGGGTCGGCGGCCAGGGCGGCGACCGTCCGCCCGACGAACGTCGGCGTCTCCGAGATCGCGAAGTGCGGCTCCTGGGCGAGGGCGTCGCGCCAGGTCTCCTCGGTGACGCCGAAGGTGTCCAGCATCGCCTCCGAGCGCAGCCAGCCGGGGGTCAGGGCGAGCGCCGTCACGCCGTGCGGGGCCAGTTCCGCGGCCAGCGCGGTCGCCAGCGGGTGGGCGGCGGCCTTGGCGACGTGGAACGCGAGGGTGGTGCCCTCGCGGTAGCGGCTGTTGTGCTCGGCGGTGCCGTCGGTGAGGAGGACGACGAGGCCGCGACCGGGCCGGTCGAGCCGGTCGGGACGGCCGGTGCGCAGCAGCAGCGGCAGCAGGTGGTGGGCGGTGACGACGTGGCTGTCCACGCCCAGCCGCACCATGCGCAGGCTGGCGGCGAGGTCGTGCTCCCAGACGGGCTTGCCCCAGTCCAGGTGCCCGTCGCCGCCCCACACGCCGTCGACGAGGACGTCGAGGCGGCCGTGCTCGTCCTCGACGCGCGCGGCCAGCGCGGCGACCTGGCCGGGGTCGAGGTGGTCCACGCGCAGCGCGGTCGCGGTGCCGCCCGCGGCGCGCACGAGGTCGGCGGTCTCCTCGATCGTCTCCGGCCGCCCCACCTCGGAGCGGCGCCCGGCGCTGCTGCGGCCGGTGACGACGACGTGCGCGCCGGCGCGGCCGAGCTCGACGGCGACCGCGCGGCTCGCCCCGCGCGTGCCGCCGGCGACGAGGGCGACGCGGCCGCTGAGGTCGGGAGCGGCGCTGGAGCGCTGGTCGGGGTGCTGGTCGGTGTCCACGCCGGCCACGGTGGGCGCGGACCCCGACACCTGCTGTCGGGGTTCGCGCAGGAGTCCTCGGCGCGCCCGCCCGGGCGCGCGTGATCGCTCCGTGACGGGGCAGGGGGACACCATGACGAACCCCCGCCACAACGGCCTGAGGTCGGTCGCCGACCAGTCCGAGGAGGAGCGCGGCGGGCCCGGCAGCGTCCTGTCCCGCCAGAGCCGCGACCACGCCGACCTCGACGCGCTCATGCGCGCGCACGACGCCGAGACCGACCCGGACGCCCGCGGCCGGATCCTCGCCGAGCTCGGCGAGCGGGCGCTGCGGCACGCCTTCGCCGAGGAGACCGTCCTGTTCCCCGCCTACCGGCGCTTCCTGGCCGGGGCGGACGACGAGCTGACCGCCCACATCGAGGGCGACCACCAGCGGGTCAACGACGCGCTGGAGGCGCTGCAGCGCTCCGACCCGCGCTCACCGGAGCACGAGGAGACGGTCCGGGGCGCCTTCGCGGTGATCCGCCACGACGCGCACGACGAGGAGGACGACCTGCTGCCGCGCCTGCAGCGGGCCGTGGGAGTGGAGGAGCTGCGCGCCATCGGCGCCGCCTGGGAGGTCCAGCGCCGCGCCTCCCCGACCCGCCCGCACCCGCGGGTCCCCCGGCGGCCTCCGGGCAACGTCCTGGCCGGGATCCCGCTGGCCGTCACCGACCGGGTGCAGGACGCCGTCGACCACGCCCTGCCGGTGGGCGCCGGCCGCCGCCGGCGGGCCCTGCCGGTCGTGCCCGCGCTCGCCGCCGTGGCCGTGCTGGCCCTCGGGCGGCTCCTGACCCGCCGCCGCCACCGCTGACCCTCCCCCGCCGTGGTCGTGGACGCTCACCCGCCCACGACCACGGCGAGGGGTCCGGGTCAGTCGGAGAGCGAGAAGACGGTGGTCGACTCGTACGTCTCGCCGGGACGCAGCACCGTGGACGGGAACTGCTCCTGGTTCGGGGAGTCGGGGAAGTGCTGGGTCTCCAGCGCCAGCCCGTCGCCCTGCCGGTAGACGGAACCGCCCGTGCCCACGAGGGTGCCGTCGAGGAAGTTGCCCGAGTAGAACTGCAGCCCCGGCTCCGTCGTGGCGATCCGCAGGGTGCGCCCGCTGTGCGGGTCGCGCAGCTCGGCCGCGTCCTCCAGGTCGTCCTCGCTGTCGCGGTCCAGGACCCAGTTGTGGTCGTAGCCCTGCCCGCGCAGCAGCTGCTCGAACGGCTGGCGGATCCGCTCCCCGACGGGCGTGGCGCGGCGGAAGTCCATCGGGGTCCCGGCCACGGGGGCGATCTCCCCGGTGGGGATGAGGGTGTCGTCGACGGGCGTGTACGCGTCGGCGTCGATGGTCAGCTCGTGGTCGTAGATCGTCCCGGAGTCCTCCCCGGCGAGGTTCCAGTACGTGTGCTGGGTGAGGTTCACGACGGTGGGCGCGTCGGTCGTCGCCTCGTAGTCCACCCGCAGCTGCTGGTGGCGGTCGAGGGAGTAGGTGACGGCCGCCTGCAGCTCGCCGGGGAAACCCTGGTCGCCGTCCGGGCTGGTCAGCTCCAGCCGCAGGCCCACCTGGGCGCGGCCGGGCAGCGGCGTGGCGCGCCAGACGCGCTTGTCGAAGGAGTCGGTGCCGCCGTGCAGGGTGTTCGGCCCGTCGTTCAGCGGCAGCTGGTGCTGCACGCCGTCGAGGGTGAACGTGCCGCCGGCGATGCGGTTGCCGTAGCGGCCGATGACCGCGCCGAAGTACGGGCCGGGGTTGTTGGAGGTGACGTAGCCCTCGAGGTCGTCGAAACCGAGGACGACGTTCTCCACCTCGCCGCGGGCGTCGGGCACCTCCAGGCTCTGGACGATGCCGCCGTAGGTGAGCACGCGCACGGTCATGCCGCCGTTGACGAGTGTCCAGCGCTCGACGGGCGTGCCGTCGGGGGTGGTGCCCCACGCCTCGGCGGACACGCCGGCGCGGTGCCCGCCGTGGTGCCCGCCGCGGCGGTCGTGGTCGGGGGCGGCGCTGGCGGCGCCGGCGCCGGTCGCGGCGAGCAGGCAGACCGCGGCGGCGGCGGTGAGGGTTCGGGTGCGAGCAGGCTGACGTGCGGAGTTCGACCGCATGTGGGGGTTTCTCCCGTCGGTGAGGCCTCGTTGCCCGTCCCGCCGCCGGACGGCGACCGGGACGCCCGGAACCTAGGACCGCCGTCACCGGGTGTCAACGGCGAGCACCGCCCGGTCCCGGAACTCCCCCGTCCGGGTGTGACCACGGACGAGGAGGGACGATCAGGCGGGGAGCCCCCGGGAAGGGGTCAGGCGGGGACGCGGTCGCGGGTGCGCCGGCGGCGGGCGACCGCCAGGCGCAGCAGGTCCGCGCGCTCGTCCGGCGGCAGGTCCTGCGTCGAGCGCTCCTCGCGGGCGTCCAGCCAGCCGCGCAGCCGGCCCGGGTCGTCGGTGATGATGCCGTCCACGCCCGCACGCACCAGGACCCGCCACAGCGCCGGCTCGTTCACCGTCCACACCCACGTGCCCAGCCCCGCGGCACGGTGCAGCGCCGGCACCTCCGGGCAGGCCACGACGGCCGCCGCGTGCGGGTTGCACGCCACGGCCCCCGTGCTGGCCGCCAGTTCCCGCGCCGCCGCCGCCACCTCGGCCGGGTCGGCGCCCAGCGCCGCCTGCAGGTCGCGCTCGGGGTCGTCCAGGGCCGCCAGGAACGACGCCAGCGGCAGCGGCTCGCCCGGGCGCAGCACCAGCACCGCGCGCGGCAGGTCCGGCGCGGCGACGGCCAGGGCCCGCACCGTCGCCAGCGAGAAGCTCTGCAGCACGCAGCGCTGCGCCACCCCGGTCCGGCGCAGCACCGCGACCGCGACGCCCGCCTGCTCGGCGGTCCAGTCGCCCTTGAACTCCACGAGCAGGCCGCGGCCGGGGTGGCGGGCCAGCAGCTGCGCCACCCGCCCCAGCGACGGCACGCGCTGCCCGGCGAACGCCGGCGAGAACCAGCCGCCCGCGTCCAGGCGCTCCAGCCGCTGCCACGGCGTGTCGGCCACCGCACCGGTGCCGTCGGTGGTGCGGTCCAGCGTCGCGTCGTGCAGCACCACGGGGACGCCGTCCGCCGTCAGCTGCACGTCCAGCTCCAGCAGGTCCGCGCCCGCCCACAGGGCCGACTCGAACGCCGCCAGCGTGTTCTCCGGCGCCGTGGCGCTCGCACCCCGGTGGGCGACGACCAGCGGGCTCCGGCGAGGACGACGAGGTCCCGGCTCCGACAGCGGTTCCCACTCCGACTCAGAGACCAGCACCGTGCGCACGCTCCCGGTGGTCGTTCGCGGTGCCCCGGGGCGGCCGCCGGTGGTCCGGCCACCGACCTCCGCGGGCCTTCAGGACGACGCTAACCCGGCCGGTGCCCGGGCCGGCGCGACACGGGCTCGCGTCCGGCGAGCCGTCACGAGGAGTTCACCGCCGCGCTCCCGGTCCCGGTCCCCCACCGCCGCCGGTTCACCCGGCGTTCGCCGCCGGGGCCGGGCCGGGCTGGCAGTGCGGGCACCACCAGGTGCGCCGGCGCTCCGGGTCGCCCGCGACCTCCGCCACGACCCGCACCGTCGTCCCGCAGCGCAGGCACGGCTGCCCGGCCCGGCCGGAGACCCAGTGCCGCCGCCCCGGCCGGGTGTCGCCCGTGGTGACCTGCGCCGCACCGGGGGTCGAGACGGAGAAGCGCAGCATCCGCGCGACCAGGTCCACCGCGCGCGCCAGGTCCGGGACGTCGGACACCGGCGTCCACGGCGAGAGGCCGCGCAGGAAGCACAGCTCGTCGGCCCACAGGTTCCCGATGCCGGCGAGGTTGCGCTGGTCCAGCAGCGCGGCCTTGACCTCCCGGTCGGGCTCGCGCGACAGGCGGGCCACCGCCCGCTCGACCACCTCCTCGCGGGTCAGCTCCTCCGACAGCAGGTCCGGGCCCAGGTGGCCGACGACGGTGTGCTCGGCCTCGGTGGGCAGCAGTTCCACGACGGGCATCCGCAGCGCGAGGGCCGTCGGCCCGTCCGTCTCCAGGACGACGCGGACGTCCGGCTGCAGGCGCTGCGGCAGCCGCCTGCCGGGCGCCAGCACCGTCCACTCCCCGTCCATGCGCAGGTGCGTGTGCAGGGTCGTGGGCACCTCGGGGCCGTCGAGGCGGGTCAGCAGGTGCTTGCCGCGCGAGACGGTGCCCAGGACCCGCGCGCCGGCCAGGTCGGCCGTCGCGAACCGCGGCACCCGCAGGTCGCTGCGGCGCACGGTGCGCCCGCGCAGCCGGTCGTCGAGCCGGTGCGCCACGCGGTAGACGCTGTCCCCCTCCGGCACGCCGACCAGCCTCGGCCAGGCCGCTGCCCCGCGCGAGCCGGGCCCCGCGGCGGGCCCGTGCCCGGTGGCGGGAGCGCTCGCCCGCGCCCAGAGTGGGGCGTGGCCGGGGCAGGCCGCCCGACCTTCGGATCGAACACCACGGACGAACGGGACCCGACATGTACCTGCACGTGCAGAAGCTCATCCACGAGATCGCCGAGGACGAGCCGGACCCCGCGGCGGCCAACGCCCTGCAGGAGGGGCTCGGCGGCCAGTTCGGCGAGATGCGCACGATGATGCAGTACCTCTTCCAGTCGATGAACTTCCGCGGCGCGGCGGCCAAGCCGTACAAGGACCTGCTGCAGGGCATCGGCACCGAGGAGATCAGCCACGTCGAGCTCATCGGCACGACGATCGCGCGCCTGCTGGACGGTTCCCCGCGCTACCAGGGCAAGCAGACCGACCCGCTGGACGCGCCGGCCGCGGGCGGGACGACCCCGCTGAGCATCGCGCTGGACCACGGCAACATCCACCACTACCTGGTGGGCGCGCAGGGCGCGCTGCCGGTGGACTCCGCCGGCAACCCGTGGAGCGGCAGCTACGTCTACAACTCCGGCAACCTCGTGCTGGACCTGCTGTACAACCTCATGCTGGAGTCCACCGGCCGGCTGCAGAAGTGCCGCATCTACGAGATGTCGTCGAACAAGACGCTGCGCTCCACCGTCAGCTACCTCATCGTGCGCGACCAGGCGCACGAGAACGGGTACGCGAAGGCGCTGGAGACGCTGGGGGTGGACTGGAAGAAGCTGCTGCCGATCCCGAAGACCAACGCGGAGCGGTTCCCCGAGGTCAAGCAGATGGTCGACCTGGGCTGGCAGAGCAAGCAGTACACGTTCGACCTGACGGGCGCGTCGGAGGCCGCGAAGATCTACCGCGGCGCCTCCCCGTCCAACGACGGCACGCAGCTGGACGGCACGTCGCAGGTCCCCGAGGGCGCTCCGCTGACGATCGCGGAGGAGCGCTACGAGGAGTTCGCACCGGGCCTGGACCCGGAGCTCCTCGAGCTCATCCAGGCCACCGCCGACCTGGAGATGGCCGAGCCGGAGATGACGTACGGGCCGCTGACCCGCGACTCCTGACCGGCCGCCCCCTCACGACTCCTGGCGCGTCCTCCACCCCTCCTCGGACCGGGAGGGGTGGAAGACGCGCCAGGAGCGCGTCGGGGGGCGTCGAGGGGGGCGTCAGGCGGCGTCGAGGAACTGCTCGGCGAGCTCCAGGGCGAGGGTGCGGTACCCCTCGGCCTCGAACAGGACGGTGACCCGGTCCTCCTCGTAGTGCATGACCTGCCCGGCGCCCCACTCCGCGTGCACCACGACCGAGCCCACCGGGAACGGCTCGTCGGCGGCGGCGACGGACTGCTGCGCGGCCGTCCCGGCGCGGCAGGTGTCGCAGTGCCCGCACGGCTCGCGCAGCTCCTCGCCGAAGTAGCCGAGCAGGAACTGCCGCCGGCAGCCGGTGGTCTCGGCGTAGCCGCGCACCATCTCCAAGCGTGAGCGCTCCACGCGGCGGCGCTGCTGCGACAGCTCGACCGCCGCTCGCGCGGCCTCGCCGGGCGCCGGACCACCGGCGGTGGGGACCAGCCGCCCCTCGGCGTCCTCGCCGACGGCGCCGACCTGGACGAGCAGGTTGACGATCCCGGCCAGCCGGGTCGCGGACGTGCCCAGCTCGCGGCGCAGCTGCGCGGGCGGCACCGGGCCGTCGTGCGCGCGCACCGCCGCGGCGACCTGCCGCAGCGGTTCCTCCTTCGCCACCCCGGCGGCGAAGAACCTGCGCAGCCCGAGGTCCTCGGGGCGGTGGTGCAGGACCGCCCGCGCGGGGTTCCCGTCGCGCGCGGCCCGGCCGACCTCCTGGTAGTAGCTGTCCAGGGAGTCGGGGACGTGGGCGTGGACGACCGCGCGCACGTCGGGCTTGTCGATGCCCATGCCGAAGGCGTTGGTGGCCACGACGACGTCGAGCTCGCCGGCGAGGAACCGGTGCTGCACGTCGTCGCGGTCGGCGCGCCGGCGCCCCGCGTGGTAGTGGTCCGCGTCCCGGCCGGCGGTGCGCAGCGCGGCGGCGTACTCCTCCGCGTCGCGGCGGCGGGCGACGTACACGAGGACGGCGCCCTGGACCGCCAGCACGCTGTCCAGGACCTCGCGCCGCTGCACGTCGGCGTCGCGGTGGTGGCGCACCTCGAGGTCGATCTCGGGGCGGTCAAAACCCTCGACGACGACGAACGGGTCGCGCAGCCGCAGGTGCTCGGCGATCTCCGCGCGCACCTGCGGGCTGGCCGTGGCGGTCAGCGCGACGACCTGCGGACGCCCCAGCCGCTCGGCGGCCGAACCCACCCGCAGGTACTGCGGGCGGAAGTCGTGGCCCCAGGAGGAGACGCAGTGCGCCTCGTCCACCACGAGCGTCCGCGGCCGCAGCCGCGCCAACTCCTCGACGACCTCGTCGCGGGCCAGCTGCTCCGGTGCCAGGAACACGAACTTCACGCCGCCGGCGCGCAGCTGCTCCTGCGCCTCGCGCCACGCCGGCGCGGTCAGCTGGGAGTTCAGCATGACCGCGCCACCGCGGCGGGCGTCCTCGCGGATGCCGTCGACCTGGTCGCGCTGCAGCGCGATGAGCGGGGAGACCACGACCACCGGCGCCGTGTGCATCAGCGAGGGCACCTGGTAGACGGCCGACTTGCCCGCGCCGGTCGGCATGACGGCCAGGACGTCGCGGCCGTCGGCCACGGCGCGCATGGCCTCCGCCTGCCCGGGGCGCAGCGCCTCGTAGCCGAAGGCCTCGCGGGCGGAGGTGCGCAGCAGGTCCAGCGGGTCGAAACCGCCGTCGTCGATCGTCACGGTACGGGCATACCCCCGTTGACGTTGATCACCTCGCCGACCACGTAGCTGGACTCGGGGGAGGCGAGGAACACGTACGCGGGGGCCATCTCGGCCGGCTGGCCGGCGCGGCCCAGGGGCGTGGAGGTGCCGAAGGAGGGCATGGCGTCGTCGGGCTGGCCGCCGGAGACCTGCAGCGGCGTCCACACCGGCCCGGGGGCCACGACGTTCACGCGGATGCCCTTGGGCGCCAGCTGCTGCGCCAGCGCCTTGCACATCGTGGTGATCCCGGCCTTCGTCGTCGCGTAGTCGACGAGGTTCGGGGACGGCTGGTAGCCCTGCACGGAACTCGTGCCGATGACCGTGGAGCCGGGCGGCAGGTGCGGCACGGCCTCCTGCACGATCCAGTGCAGCGCGTAGAGGTTCGTGCGCATCGTCTCGTCGAACTGCTCGCTGCTCAGCTGCGTGACGTCCTCGACGTGCTGCTGCTTGCCGGCGACCACGGCGATCAGGTCGATCCCGCCGAGCTCCTCGACGGTGCGGCGCACCAGGCCGCGGGCGACCTGCTCGTCGGAGACGTCGCCGGGGGCCAGGACGGCCCTGCGCCCGGCCCGCTGGACGAGCTCCTCCACCTCGTTGGCGTCGGCCTGCTCGCTGGAGAGGTAGCTGAGGACGACGTCGGCGCCCTCGCGGGCGAACGCGATGGCGGCGGCGCGGCCGATGCCGGAGTCCGCCCCCGTCACCAGCGCCCTGCGGCCCTCCAGGCGGCCGGTGCCGCGGTAGGTCTCCTCGCCGTGGTCCGGCTTCGGGGACAGCTGCCCGGCCAGGCCCGGGCCCTCCTGCGGCTGCGGTTCGAAGCCCTCGGAGTGGTAGAGGCTGACGGGGTCGGTGAACGTGAACTGGGTCCGCACGCGCTCCACGCTAGGCAGCCGCGCCCGCCACCGCACGGCGACGCCGCGGGCCCGTCGTGTCGGTGGCGGGGGCGATGATGGTCGGGTGCGCCAGCAGCAGCTCCTCGACGTCACGAGGATCTACGTCGAGCCCGCGGCGGCCGAGCTGCCGCGCGGGCAGGAGGTCCTCGCCCGCTGGCCCGACGCCACCCGCGTCGAGGTCGCCAGCCACTGGAACATCCCCGAGCTGCACGGTGACGAGGCCAACGCCGCCCGCTGGGTGCGGATCAAGCGCGAGGCCCTCGTCCTCGGCGTGAAGAAGTCGCTGGCCGCGCGGCCCAACGGCCGCTCGGCGGACTTCATCGCCCCCTCCACCGCCAACGGCTGCGCGATGGCCTGCTCCTACTGCTACGTGCCGCGGCGCAAGGGCTACAGCAACCCGATCACGGTGTTCGCGAACATCGAGCAGATCACCGGCTACCTGGAGCGGCACGTGCGCCGGCAGGGCGTCAAGGCCGAGCCGAACCAGTGCGACCCGGACGCGTGGGTCTACGACGTCGGGGAGAACAGCGACTGCTCCGTGGACGCCGAGGTCTCCGCCAACGTCGACGACCTCGTCGCGCTGTTCGCCCGCCTGCCCACCGCCAAGGCGTCCTTCGCCACCAAGCACGTCAACCGCCGCCTGCTGGAGCTGGAGCCCGCCGGGCGCACCCGCGTCCGGTTCTCCCTCATGCCCGCGCGGTTCGCCAAGCTGCTGGACCTGCGCACCTCCCCGGTCGCCGAGCGCCTGGCCGCCCTCGACGACTTCGTCGAGGCCGGCTACGAGGTCCACGTGAACCTGTCCCCCGTCGTCGTCGCCGAGGGCTGGCTGGCGGCGTGGGCGGAACTGCTCGACGAGCTGGACGCCGCCACGAGCCCGGCCACGAAGCGGCAGATGGCCGCCGAGGTGATCTTCCTGACGCACGAGGAGCGCCTGCACGAGGTCAACCTCGCCTGGCACCCGAAGGCCGAGGACCTGCTGTGGCGGCCGGCGCTGCAGGAGGCCAAGCGCTCGCAGTCGGGCGCCGCGACCGTGCGGTACCGCACCGGCGACAAGGGCCGGTACGTGCGCCAGCTGCTGGACCTCCTCGAGCAGCGCACGCCGTGGCTGCGGGTGCGGTACGCGTTCTGAGCGACCACGCTGACCGCATGGCGAAGAGCAGCAGCGACGACGAGCGCCGCGAGGTCCGCGAGCGCTTCGGGGACGCCGTCAACATGACGCCCAAGGAGCTCGAGGACTGGCTGGCGACGGACGAGTCGCAGTCCGTGGGCGCCGGGGAGGGCGAGTCCGTCGGGCACGAGTCCGGCCGGCGCATCGTGCAGATCCTGCGCGCCAAGCAGGCCGACCTCGACGACGACGACCACCAGCACATGAAGAAGGTCGCCGGCTACGTGGCCCGGCACCTGGCCCAGCGACCCGACGGCGACGTCACCGGGACCCGCTGGCGCTACAGCCTCATGAACTGGGGCCACGACCCGCTGAAGTGAGGCCGCCGCTCTCGACGTGCGCACCGCGCGGTGCAGGAGCACAGTGGGAGGGCCGCCTGGACGAGACGGGCGGCCCGCCCCCGCGGCCCCCGCGCCGCGCCGGGGCTGGTGGCGGAACCATCGACGGCGCACCTCGCAGCGTGCGCCACGTGAGGAGCCGACGCATGAGCAGTGTCACCGAGAGCATCGACGTCCAGGTCCCCGTGCGCACCGCGTACGACCAGTGGACCCAGTTCGAGTCGTTCCCCGAGTTCATGGGCGGCGTCGAGTCCGTCACCCAGACCGGCGAGACCATGACGCACTGGAAGACCAAGATCGCTGGTGTGGAGCGCGAGTTCGACGCCGCGATCACCGAGCAGCACCCGGACGAGCGCGTCGCCTGGAAGGCCGTGGACGGCAAGTCCCACGCCGGTGTCGTGACGTTCCACCGCCTCAGCGACTCCGAGACCAAGGTCACCGTCCAGATGGACTGGGAGGCCGAGAGCCTGGTCGAGAAGGCCGGCGCGGTGATCGGCGCCGACGACCGCCAGATCAAGAAGGACCTCGCGCGCTTCAAGGAGTTCATCGAGTCCCGCGGCTCGGCGAGCGGCGCCTGGCGCGGGGACGTCACCCCGCCGAAGTGACACCCGCCTGAACGACGCGAGGCCCGGGACCTGCTGGTCCCGGGCCTCCGTCGCGTCCGGACCCGGACGACGCGCCCGGGTGACGCGCCTCAGGAGGTGCTGAAGCGCAGCTCGGTGACGGCGTGGAACTCCTCGCCCGGGCGCAGCGCCGTCGTGGGGAACCCCGGCCGGTTCGGCGCGTCGGGGAACGCCTGCGTCTCCAGGGCGATGCCCGAGCGCGGTCCGTACGGCTGGCCGGAGGCGCCGACGAGGGTGCCGGCCAGCGTGCCGCCCGTGAACACCTGCACCCCGGGCTGGTCCGTCCACACCTCCAGGACGCGGCCGGACAGCTCGTCCTCCAGCCGCGCGGCCCGCGAGGGCGGGCGGGAACCGGCCGGCACGTCGGCCAGCACGAAGCAGTGGTCGAACCCCGACCCGCGACGCAGCTGCTCGTCCTCGCCGGCGCGGTCCCCGCCGACCCGGTACCCCACGGGCACGGGCCGGCGCAGGTCGAAGGGCGTGCCCTCCACGGCGCGCACCTCCCCCGTCGGCAGACCGTCCTCGTCCACGGGCAGGAACGCGTCGGCGTCCACCTGCAGCAGGTGCGCGTCGACCGTGCCGCTGCCCTCGCCGGCGAGGTGGAAGTACGCGTGGTTGGTGAGGTTCAGGACGGTCGGCGCGTCGGTCGTCGCGAAGTACTCCACGACCAGCGTGCCGCCGCTGAGCACGTAGCTGACGTGCACCGACAGGTTCCCGGGGAACCCGTTGTCACCGTCCGGGCTGAGCAGCGAGAACCGCACGCCCGCCCGGCCGTCGACCGGGTGCGCCGACCACAGCCGCTCGGAGAACGGGTGCGGTCCCCCGTGCAGCGCGTTGCCGCGGTCGGTGGCCGGGACGACCACCTCGGTGCCGTCGACGCGGAAGCGCCCGCCGGCGATGCGGTTGGCGAAGCGGCCCACCGTCGCCCCGAACGAACGCCCCTTGCCGGTGTAGGGCGCCAGGTCCGCGAACCCGAGCACGACCCCGGCGCGCCGGCCGTCCCGGTCGGGCGCCTCGAGCGCCTGGATCCGCGCGCCGTGCTCCAGCAGCGACACGCGCAGCGTGCCGTCGTCGAGGGTCCAGCGCCCCACGGGGGTGCCGTCCTCGAGGTGCCCCCACGCCCGCTCGTGCTCGACCGTCCCCGTCGCGCTGCTCACGGTGACGACGCTACCGCCGCTGCCCGCACCGCCGCTGCCCGCGCACGGCCCCGGCGAGCGCAGCCGCGACGCTGGCCAGCACGACCGCGAGTCCCGCCACGAGCAGGACGCCCGTGGCGCTCCAGCGCCAGTCCCACGTCACGCCGGCGACCTCGCGGGCGCCGACCACCGCGGCGAGCGCCAGCAGCACGGTGGCGCCGACCACCCCGGGCACGTCCACCGTCCACGGCCGGCGCTCGGGGGCGGCGTCCGGGACCTCCGGCTCCTCGACGGCAGCGGTCGCCCGGGCCGCGGGTCCCTGCGGGGCGGGCTCCTGCGACCAGCGCCCCGCGGCGTCCCGCTGCCACTCGCTCCACTCCTGCCAGGCGTCCGGCCCGCCGCGCTCGTCGTGCCGTCCGTCGTGCCGCTCGTCCACGTCGTCCTCCTCAGCTCGTCTCGAGGAGCTCGCCGCCCGGGGCACCGAGCGCGACCTCCCCCGCCCACGCGGTGGCCCGCAGCAGGTCCGTCCCGGCCGGCACGCTCCACCCGTCCCGGTCGTCGCCGGGGCGGTCGGTGCGCGCGGCCTCGGCGACGGCCTGGGCGTCCGGGCCGACGGCCAGGACGGCCCGCACGTCCAGCCCGCCCGAGGCCCGCACGCGCGGACCGGCGTCGTCGTCCACGAAGGATCCGCGGCCGTCCGCGACGGCGACGACGTCGGCGCGCTCCCAGCGCACGCTGCCGGACAGCGCGGTCGCCTCGACCAGCACCGTGCGGTCCTCGGGCACGACGACCTCCAGGCGCCCGGCGGCCACGGTGGCGCTGCCCCCGGCCGTCCCCTCGTCCAGGTCCACCCGCAGGCGCCCCACGGGTACCGCGACGGCGTCCTCGCGGGCGGTGGGCGACCACACCAGGTCCGGCGACCAGCGCCAGCCGCCTGACGGCGGTGCCAGCGTCAGCGCGAGCGCCACCAGCGCCAGCGGCCACGCCAGCCCCTGCAGCGCGCTGCGCCGGCCGCGCAGCGCGGCGAGCAGGGCGCCCAGGGCCAGCACCGCGACGGCCGCGGCCAGCGCGGTCGCCGCCTCGCCGCCGGGCAGCTGACCGGCGCGGTGGGCGACGGTCACGGCACCGGCGGCGAGCAGCGCCAGGCCGGTGGCCGCGGCGGACAGCAGCGGCGAGCCGGGGCGGCGGCGGGCGCGCGCGGCCTCGGCGCGCTCCTTCGCGGCGCGGCGGGCGGCCGCCCGGCGCTCGGTGGCGGAGCGGTGCCCGGCCAGCGGGTCCAGCGTCGTCAGCGGGTCCAGCGTCGCCAGCGCCTCGTCGACCGCGCGGTCCACCGCCGTGGCGACGTCCTCGTCCCGCCGCTCGTGCTCGCGCAGGTCCACGGGAGCGCCGGCCGGCGCTGCGGGCCCCGGCGGGTCGGGGCGCTGGTCGGCGCGCGGGTCGCGCTGCCCCGGCCGGACGAGCGCGACGCGGTCGCGCAGCAGCCACCAGCCCACCCCGGCCAGGGCGGCGGTGATGAAGAACCCCCACCCGGCGCCGGCGTTCCACCAGCCGGCGCCCGCGCCGAGCAGGCCGCGGCCGATGAGCAGGTCGAGCAGGACGAGGGCGACCGCGCCGGCCAGGGACCCGGACACGTCGCCGCGGGAGGCGGCCTCCGCCTCGATGCGGCCGCGCGCGTCGGGCAGCAGCGCCCAGCCGATGCCGTAGGCGGCGAACCCCAGGCCGCCGACCACGGTCAGGCCGATGAAGGCGCCGCGGACGACGACGGGGTCGACGTCCCAGCGGCGGGCGAGCGCCCCGGCCACGCCGGCGAACCAGCGGTCCTCGTCGTCGCGGACGGCGCCCCAGGCGCGGACGCCGTCGAAGAACCGGTCGGTGGACGGCCGCGGCGCGGCGGGTCCGGCGGGCGTGGCGCCCGCCGCCGGCCGGTCCTGCTGCTCCTGCTGCTCCTGCTGGTGCTGCTGGTGCTCCTGCTGGTCCACGGTGCCACTCTCCCGGACGTGCGGTGCGGTGCGGCGGGTCAGAAGACCCAGCCGACGCTCCACGGGTTGACGCCGAACAGCAGGTCGCCGACGACGAGGAGGCCGGCGACGACGAGGGCGACGGACACGTCGCCGCGCTGGGCGGCCTGCGCCTCGATCCGGCCGGTGCTGTCGGGCAGCAGCGCCCACGCCAGGCCGTACAGGGTCAGGCCGGCGCCGCCGAGCAGGGCGAGCACGACGAACGCCGCGCGCACCGTCCACGACGGCACGGACAGGCGCTGCGCCAGGCCGCCGGCGACGCCGCCGACCCAGCGGTCGCCGCCGCGGACGACGCCGAGGCCGCGGACGCGGTCGAAGAACCGGTCGGCGCCGCTGCGGGCCGGCCCGGCGGTGACGGCGGGCTCCTCGGTGACCGGCGGGACCTGCTGGGAGGTCTGCGAGGTCGAGCCCGGGTACTGGTCGGAGGGGCTGGGGAACTCGTTCGTGGTCATGGCTCCACGGTGCCCGCGCCAGTACTCCCGCCACATCGGGGACGACCCTGAGACGACCCTGGACGTGGGCCCGGAGGACCCTGGTCCCCGCCCCCGGGGGGATCCCGGACCGCCTGTCGCGTGCCACGATCGCCGCGTGGAGACGACCACCGAGGAACCCGCGGCCGCGGCCCCGCCGGTGCGGCGCGCGCTCGTGCGCCCCGTCGCGGGGCGGCGGGCCGCGGGGGTGGCCGCGGGGCTGGCCGCGCACCTGGGGCTGCCCGTCTCGCGGGTGCGCACCGCGTTCGTCGCGGCCGCCGTCCTGGCCGGGGCGGGGTTCTTCCTCTACGCCGCCTGGTGGCTGCTGGTGCCCGACGAGCGCGACGTCACCCCCGGCGGGCCGCGGCCCGGCAAGCGCGCCGACCCGTCCGCGTGGGTGCTGGAGCACCGCGACACCCTCGTCGGGGTCGCGCTGGTCCTGACCGCGGCCGTCGCCGCCGGGCGGGTGTCCGACTCCGACGTGCTGCTGCAGGTCCTCGTCCCGCTGCTCGTGGTCGGCGCCGGCCTCGTCCTGGCGTGGAGCCAGCTGGACGCCACGCGCCGCGCCCGCCTCGTCGGCGGCGGGGGGCGGCGCGCGGCGCTGCGGGTGGGTGCCGGCGCGTCCCTCGTCGCCACCGGGGTGGTCCTCGTCCTCGTCGTCGGCGACCCGGCCGCGTTCGGGCAGTCGACGCTCGCGGGGCTGGCCGTGTTCGCCGGGCTGGCGATCGTCGTGGCCCCGTGGGCGGTGCGGCTGTACGGCGACCTGGGCGCCGAGCGCGCCGCCCTGGCCCGCGAGCAGGAGCGCGCGGAACTGGCCGCGCACGTGCACGACTCGGTGCTGCAGACCCTCGCGCTCATCCAGCGCCGCAGCGGCGACGGCGCCGAGGTGGCGCGCC
Organism: Kineococcus haloalkalitolerans; assembly: GCF_050871905.1. Lineage (NCBI taxonomy): Bacteria > Bacillati > Actinomycetota > Actinomycetes > Kineosporiales > Kineosporiaceae > Kineococcus > Kineococcus haloalkalitolerans. The sequence continues at coordinate 26,185 of NZ_JBJLSH010000032.1, read as the reverse complement.
TGGCGCGCGCGCAGGAGCGCGACCTGCGCCGCTGGCTCTACGGCGACCACGGCACCGCCACCGGGACCCTCGGGGCGGCGCTGCGCGCGGCGGCCGCCGAGGTGGAGGACGCCACCGCCGCCACCGTCGACGTCGTCCTCGTCGGCGACCTGGACACCCTGCCGCTGGAACGCTCCACGTCGGCGCTGGCGCAGGCGGCGCGGGAGGCGCTGCTGAACGCCGGCCGCCACGCCGGGGGCGCGGTGTCCCTGTACGCGGAGCGGATGGGCGGGGACCTGGAGGTGTTCGTGCGCGACCGCGGTCCCGGTTTCGACCTGGACGCGGTGCCGGAGGACCGGCTGGGGGTGCGCGAGTCCATCGTGGGCCGCATGCGGCGCGCGGGCGGACAGGCGCTCGTGCGCCGGCCGGCGGACGGGGGCACCGAGGTCGTGCTGCGGCTGCCAGGATCGGGCGGGTGAACGGGACGGTGAAGCGCGTCGTCGTCGTCGACGACCACCGGATGGTGCGGGTCGGGGTGCGGGCCGAACTGGCGGGCGCCGCCGACGTGGAGGTCGTCGGGGAGGCCGCCGACGCGGCCTCGGCCGTCGACGTGGTGCACCGGCTGCACCCGGACGTCGTGCTCTTGGACGTGCACCTACCCCTGACCGCCGGGGAGTCCACCGCCCCCGGCGCCGGCTCGGGCGGGGCGGAGGTCCTCACCCGCTGCGCGGACCTGCTGGCCGCGGACCCGCCCGTGCGGTTCCTGGCCCTCAGCGTCTCCGACGCCGCCGACGACGTCATCGCCGTCATCCGCCGCGGCGCGCGCGGCTACGTCACCAAGTCCATCGCCGGGGACGAGCTGGCCGCCGCGGTGCGGCGGGTCGCCGACGGCGACGCCGTGTTCTCCCCGCGGCTGGCGGGTTTCGTCCTCGACGCGTTCGGCGCGATGAGCGGCGAGGTGGCCGCCGCCGACGACGAGCTGGACCGCCTGTCGGCGCGCGAGCGGGAGGTGATGCGGCTCATCGCCCGCGGCTACGCCTACAAGGAGGTCGCCAAGGAGCTGTTCATCTCCGTCAAGACGGTGGAGACCCACGTGTCCGCGGTGCTGCGCAAGCTGCAGCTGTCCAACCGGCACGAGCTGACGCGGTGGGCGGCGGCGCGCCGGCTGCTGTGAGGGAGCCGGGCCCCGCTCACACGTGCTCGGACACCAGCACGGCAGTGGTTCCGGGTTCCAGCGCCTCGAAGACGTGCTCGACGTCCCCGGGGTAGCGCACGTAGTCGCCGGGGGCGAGCTCGACGGTCTCGTCCGTCGTGCCGACCCGCGCGCGCCCGGCGGACAGGACGACGTGCTCGACGACGCCCTGGCCGTGCGGGTCGGCCAGCCGCGGACGGCCGGGGTCGGCGCTGACGAGGTAGAGGTCGCGGCGGGCGTTCGGCGGGCTGGTCGTCAGCAGCGTCGCGGCGTAGTCGGCGTCGCCCGCGGTGAACCGCACGCCCTCGCCGAACCGCACGACCTCGACGGCGGCGCGCGGCGGGTCGACGAGGTGGGAGAACGGGACGCCGAGGGCGGTCGACAGCGCCCACAGCGTCTCGATCGAGGGGTTCCCGGTGGCCGACTCCAGCTGCGACAGCGTCGACTTCGCGACGCCGGCGCGGCGCGCGAGCTCGGTCAGCGACAGCCCGGCGCGCGTGCGCTCGCGGCGCAGGGACCGCGCAAGGACCTGCGCGACGCCCGGCGGTGCGCCCGCCGGACCCGGTGCTCCATCGGTCACGGTGACCCGCCTCCCCGCGGTTGACGACGACCTCCGACTGTGTTCATCCTAGCGAACATGCGTTCGTTCTGGCGAACACCCCTCGTGCGGGACGCCCTGCTCGTCGCCGTGGCCAGCGGCGTGGTCGGCGTGGCCTTCGGCGCCGTGGCCACCAGCACCGGCCTGCCGTGGTGGCTCGTCCTCCTGTCCTCCCTCGTCGTCTTCGGCGGCGCCTCGCAGTTCCTGCTCGTGGCCCTGCTGGCCTCCGGCGCCGGGGTCGTCGCGGCGGTCGTCGCCGCCCTCGTCGTCAACGTGCGGTTCCTGCCGCTGAGCTTCGCCGTCGCCGGCTCCCTGCCCCGCGGGCGGGCGCGGTGGCTGGCGCTGCACCTCGTCACCGACGAGACCGTCGCGTTCGCGCGCACCCGCGGCGGCGCCCGGGCGTTCGCGCTCCTCGGCGTCGCCCAGTTCGCCTGCTGGAACGTCGGCACCCTCGCCGGCGTCCTCGCGGCCGGCGCGATGGGCGACACGGCCGCGTGGGGCGTCGACGCGGCCTTCCCCGCCGCGCTGCTCGCACTCGTCCTTCCGTCCCTGGCCGACCGGTCGGTGCGCCGCACGGCGGTCGCCGGCTGCGCGCTCGCCGTCGCCGCCACCCCGGTCCTGCCCGCGGGAGTTCCCGTCCTGCTCTCCCTGCTCGCGCTGGGACCCGCTGCGCTGCAGCTGGTCCGCGAGCGCGGGACGCGCACCGCGCAGGTGGCGCCGTGAGCGGCGCGGTCCTGCTGGCCGTCGGCGTCTGCGCCGCCGGGACGTACGCGCTGCGCGCGCTGGGCGTCCTGCTCGCCTCCCGGGTGGCGCTGCCGGAGCCCGTGCAGGACCTCGTCGGGCGCGGCACGGTCGTGCTGCTGCTGGCCCTCGTCGCGACCAGCACCCTGTTCGAGGGCGACGGCGGTGCGGGCGTGGCCCGGCCCACCGGGGTGCTGGTCGCCGGGGTCCTCGCGTGGCGGCGGGTGCCGTTCGTCGCCGTGGTGCTGGTGGGTGCGGGGACCGCTGCGGCACTGCGGGCGGTGGGCGTCCCGTAGGTGCGGGGAACGGGTGGGGGCGGTGCGCTCGTGGGAGGCTCCGACCGTGCCGACGACGTTCGCACCCGAGGACCTGCAGGACGCCGCAGAGCTGTTCGTGCGCGTCTTCACGGGAGCACCGTGGAACGAGCCCTGGCGCCTGGACGCGGCGCGACAGCGCCTGGCTGACGTCCTGGCGACCCCCGGCGCAGCCGGCACCTGCCTGCGCGAGGCCGGCGCGCTGGTCGGCTTCGCGCTCGGGCACGTGGAGCGGTCGCACTCGGCGCGGCACTTCCTGCTCAAGGAGATGTGCGTCGACGCGGGCCGACAGCGGCGGGGGCACGGCCGCGCGCTCCTGACGGCACTCGTCGAGGGCCTCGACGACGTCGAGGAGGTGTACCTGGTCACCGCCTCGACAGGCACGGCCCGGCTCTTCTACGAGAGCACCGGCTTCCGCGCCGCCCAGCACCACGGCGTCATGGTGAAGCGGGTCCGCGCCGGGTAGGACGGGCTCCGGCAGGCCCTCCCCGGCTCGACGGCCCCCGTTCGCGCCGCCCTCCGCCCGGTCACCGGCGGAACGCACCGGCGTTCCGCCGCGCCCACTCCTCGAACGTCGTGGCCGGACGGCCCGTCACCTCCTGCACGACGGAGGTCGTCACGGCGCCGCCCTCGGCGAAACCCGCCAGCACGGTGTCGACGTACCAGGCGGCGTCCTCGCCCATCGCCGCCGCCAGCGCCTCGACGGCCTCGTCGCGGTCCACCCGCACGAACGGGACGTCCCGGCCCAGCGCCCGGCCGAGGGCGGCGGCCAGGTCGCGGCGCGTCAGCACCTGCGGACCGGTCAAGCTGAGCGCGCGGCCCTCGTGCCCCTCGCCGAGCAGAGCCGCCGCGGCGACCTCGGCGACGTCGTCCAGCGCGACCGGCGCGCTGACGGCGTCCGGCCACGGCTCGCGCACGGTGCAGCGCTCGCGCACCTGCGGCGCCCACAGCAGGGCGTTCTCCGTGAAGTCCCCCGGCCACAGGTGCGTCCACGGCAGACCGCACGCCTCGACGGCCGCGGTCACCGCGCCCCACCAGCTCTCGGGCTCGCCGGACAGGTCCACGACGCGACCGACCCCGGCGTGGCGGGCGGCCGTCACCACCCGTTCCGCGGTGGCGGGCGACGGCGCCAGGTAGAGGCGGTCGACGCCCCTCAGCGCCTCCTGGAGCACCGCCGGCCGCGTCACCGTCCCCCGCACCACCCGCACCCCCGCGGGCAGCGCCGCACGCTCGGGGTCCACGGTCAGGGCGACGACGTCGTCGGCGCCCCGGGCCAGGAGGTGGTCCACCACCCGGCGGCCGACGCTGCCGGTGGCACCGGTGACCAAGAACCGCACAGCACCTCCTCCCGCACGACGCGGCAGCAGGTCACCACGGACCGCGCCCCTGCGGCAAGGCCCTGCCGAGCGGATCAGGCCGGTTCCACCGGCAGCCACAGCTCGCACGTCGCGGTCGTGAAGTCGTCGCTGCGCTCCAGCACGGCGACGACCTCCGGGCCCGGCCGCAGCCGCCACGGGTTCGAGGGGAACCACTCCGTCGCGGTGGCCGCCCAGACCTCCTGCAGCACAGACGGGTGCGGGCCGGAGCTGCGGAACACCGCCCACGTCCCGGCGGGCACCTCGAGGACGTCCAGGTCCCCGGGCACGGACGCGCCGGCCCCCACGGCGACCCCGTGCAGGTGCGTCAGCTCGCTGCCCTCGGCGCGGTCCGGGTCGAGGTCGTCGCTGACGGACAGCAACCCCGCCGGTTCAGCGCCGCTCAGCGCCTTCAGCCGCTCGTGCTCGGCGGGCGGGACCGCGGCGACGTGCTCGGCGATGCGGGGGTTCACCCCCTCGTGCACGAGGGGGACGCGGGCCGCGCGGCCCACGAGGCGGAAGGCGGGACGGTCGACGACGCGGACGTCCACCGGATCGGCTCCTCTCACGGTCAGCTGGAACGACAGGCGCGGTTGCGCCCGCAGCGGCCCGCCGGTGCGGCGGACCTCGGAGGGACCGGCGCCGTGCACCGCGCGGAACGCGCGGGCGAACGCCTCGGTCGAGCCGTACCCGTGGTGGACGGCGATGCCCAGCAGGTCGCGCTCGCCGCGCACGACGTCCGCCGCGGCCAGCGTCATCCGCCGCCGGCGCACGTACTCCGACAGCGGCATCCCGGCCAGCGAGGAGAACATCCGGCGCAGGTGGTGCTCGGTGGTGCCGAGCGACCGCGCCCAGGCGGCGACGTCGAGGTCACCGGCGGGGTCGCGCTCGATCAGGTCGACGAGCCGGTTCAACGTTCCGATCACGGGTCCTCCCTCCTGACGTCCAGCCTGGACCGCGGCGCGCACCGCGCGCCCGACACCTGCGGACCGGTGCGGTCGGGTGCGGACCCCACCCCGCCCCACCCCTCCCGTGATCTTGCAGGGTTCCCCAGCAAGATCACAGCGGTGGTACGACCGGGCCCGGCTCTGGCCCCCACCAGCCGAGAACTCCGTGGCGGTCGCGGTACCGCGGCGGTACCGTCCCGGTGTGGCCATGAACCTGCGCTTGACCGACGAGGAGACCGAGGCTCTGCGCCGCCGCGCTGAGCAAGAAGGACGATCCATGCAGGAGGTCGCTCGCACCGCCATCGACCAGTACGTGTCCGACCGCTCCGCTCGCCTGCGCGCCGCCGTGGAACGGGTGCGCACCGAGGACGCCGAACTCCTCGCCCGTCTGGCCCGGTGAGCCGGCCGGAGCGCCCGGTCGACCACCTGTCGCTGGGGGATCTCCTGCAGATCGCCGACGGCGTGGTCGACGGCGTCCAGGTGCGCGACGCTGGACTCCTGGCGTCAGCGGCGGCGCGCCCGCGCACCACCGTCTTCGGCCGTGAGGCGTACCACGGGCTGGCCGACAAGGCCGCGGCCCTCATGCACTCGCTGGCGCGGAACCACCCGCTGGTCGACGGCAACAAGCGTCTGGCGTGGTCCGCCACCCGTGTCTTCTGCCTGCTCAACGGCACGGACCTGGTGATGGACGTCGACGACGCCGAGCGCATGGTGCTCGCGGTGGCAGCGGGCGAGCTCGACGCCGCAAGCCTCTCCGCGCTCATCGGTGATCACCTGACCTGACCGCCCTGCACCCGACGCCCCGCCCGGGTGCCGTCACCGCCGGCCCGGGCGAGGATCGGGCGGTGCCCCAGCTGCCGCCCCCGCCCGCCGACCGCGACGGGGTCGTCGCCTGGGTCGGCACCCACCTGGGCCACCTGACGCACGAGGGCCCGGACGCGCCGGTCGCCGCCTCGCCGGTGCGCGGCGGGCAGTCCGCGGCCGACGCCGCGCTGGCCGCGCTCGACCTCACCGGGTACGCGGCCCGGCGCAGCGAGGTCCTGCCCCGCGAGCGGCGCGGCGCGACCCGCCTGTCCCCCTACGTGCGGCACGGCCTGCTGCCCCTGCCGGCGGTGTGGGCGGCGGCGGCCGGCGCCCCGCCGCGGGACCGGGCGAAGTTCCGCGACGAGCTGCTGTGGCAGGAGTACGCGCGCCACCTGTACGCGCGCCTCGGCCCGGCGACCTCGCGGCCCCTGCGCTTCGGCGACCCCGTGCCCGCGCAGCCGTGGACCGGCGAGCCGTGGCCGGACGACATGGCGTGCGTCGCGGAGACCACCGCCGAGCTGCGCGAGGAGGGCTGGCTGGTCAACCAGACCCGCATGTGGCTGGCCTCGCAGTGGTCGGTGCGCGCGGGGCGGGACTGGCGCCAGGGTGCCGCGGAGATGTACCGGCACCTGCTGGACGGCTCCCCCGCCGCGAACCGCCTCGGCTGGCAGTGGGCCGTCGGCACCGGCACGGGGAAGGTGTACGGGTTCAGCCGCTGGCAGGTGGAGGAGCGCGCACCGGGCCTGTGCGGCACGTGCGCGCTGCGGCGCGCCTGCCCCGTGCAGGACTGGCCGGAGACCGACGCCGGCCCGCGCGTGGAACCCCCCGACGGCCTGGCCGGCGGGCCCACCGACGCCGGGCCGCGCCGGCCCGAGGTGACCGGCGAGCCGGACGCGGTGTGGCTGACCGCCGAGTCGCTGGGCGACACCGACCCCGCGCTGACCGCGCACCCGGACCTGCCCGCGGTGTTCGTCCTGGACGACCCCCTCCTGGCGCGGTTGCGGCTGTCCGGCAAGCGGCTGGTGTTCCTCGCCGAGACGCTGGCGGAACTCGGCTGCGAGGTCCGCCTGGGCGACCCCGTCACCGAGCTGGCCGGGCGCCGCCTGGCCGTCACCCACGCCCCCGTGCCGGGTTTCCGGCGCCGCGCCGAGCGCCTGGACGTCGTCGCCCGCCACCCGTGGCCGTGGTTGCGCCGGCCCGGTTCCGGGTCGCTGCGCTCGTTCAGCGCGTGGGCGCGCGCGGCGCGCTGAGCGGCGGCGACGACGCGCGACCGCGGGACGGGGAGCGCGAGCACCGGTAGCTTGGGCGAACGAGTCCCTGCGACGGAGCGGAGAGCGACGTGACGGAGAAGAGGACGCCGGGAGACGGCGAGCGGGAGTCGTCGCTGGGCCTGGAGGACTGGGAGGGCGCCAGCCGCTGGCCCGAGGACGACAGCCCCGTCCGCGAGGACCAACCGCACGAGGTGCTGCCGTGGGCCAACGTGGACCCCGGTCAGCCCAGCACCGGCCCCTGAACCCGCCGGGCACGACGACGGCCCCGGGCCGCGCAGCGGGTGCTGCGCGGCCCGGGGCCGTGGTGCGTCCGGATCAGGCGCGGGTGGGGTCCGCGTCCCGGTCGGCGCCGGTGGACTGGAACGGCAGGCTGGGCGCCTCGCCGTCCTCGCCGGGGCGCGCGTCGGACTGCGCGGCCTCCGCCTCGCCCTCGCTCATCGCCGTCGTCGAGGACAGCGGGATCTCCGGCAGGAACAGGGCGATGACGGTGCCCAGCAGGAACACCGGCACCATCCACCCGAAGATCGGGGTCAGGGAACCCGCGTAGGCGTCGACGACACCGCCGGCCACCTCCGGCGGGAGGTTCCGCACGATCTCCGGCGTCAGCGAGGTCGCGCTCTGCTCGCCCGCCCCGGCCGGGAACAGGGTGACGAGGCGGTCGGTGAGCCGGCTGGTGAACACCGCGCCCAGCGCCGCCGCGCCGACGGTCACGCCCAGCTCGCGGAACAGGTTGTTCGAGGAGGTCGCGACGCCGACCTCGCGCGGGGCGACGGCGTTCTGCACGGCCAGCACGAGGACCTGCATGAACACGCCGAGGCCCGCGCCGAGGACGGCCAGGTACACGCCCAGCTGCCACAGCGGGGTGCCCACGTCGATGGTCGCCAGCAGCGCCATCCCACCTGCGGCGACGGCCGTGCCGACGACGGGGAACACCTTGTAGCGGCCCGTCCGGGTGATGAGGACGCCGGAGCCGATGCTGAGGACGAGCAGGCCGAACACCATCGGCAGCAGCAGCAGACCGGACTCGGTGGCGTTCACGCCGTAGACCATCTGCAGGTACGTCGGCAGGTAGGCCAGGGCGCCCATGAGGCCGGCGCCGACGACGAACCCGAGCAGCGTGGTGACGACGAACGTGCGGTTGCGGAACAGCCGCAGCGGGATCACCGGGGAGGCCACGCGCTGCTCGACGGCGACGAACGCGAGCGCCAGCACGACGGTGGCGGCGACGAGGCCGAGGATCGTCGGCGAGGTCCAGGCGTGGTCGGTGCCGCCCCAGCTGGTGACGAGGACCGTGCCGGTCAGGGCGAGGGCCAGCAGGACCATGCCCGCGTAGTCGATGCGCTCGGTGTTGCGCCGCGCGGGCAGCTTCAGCGTGATCGCCGCGACGGCGAACGCGACGGCGCCCAGGGGCAGGTTGATCCAGAAGATCCAGCGCCAGTGCGCGGAGTCGGTGAGCCAGCCGCCCAGCAGCGGGCCGAGGACGGCCGAGGCGCCGAACACGGCGCCCAGCGGGGCCATGAACTTCGCGCGGTCCCGGGCGGGCACGACGTCCGCGATGATGGTCTGCGACATGATCATCAGGCCGGCGCCGCCGAGGCCCTGCACACCGCGGAAGGCGACCAGCTGCAGCATCGACTGCGAGAAACCGGCCAGCGCCGAGCCGAGCAGGAACAGCGCGATCGCGACGAGGAAGAGGTTCTTGCGGCCGACGAGGTCACCGAGCTTGCCGTAGACGGGCATGGCGACGGTCAGGGCCAGCGTGTAGGCGGTGATGGTCCACGCCATGTGCCGCAGGCCGTCGAGCTCGCCGACGATCGTCGGCAGCGCGGTGCCCACGATCGTCTGGTCGAGCGAGGCGAGCAGCATGACGAGCACCAGCGAGGTGAAGATCCAGCCGATGCGCGGCGCGGTCTGCGCGCGTCCGGCCGGGGCGGCGGCGGTCACGGGTCCTCCGGTGGGGCGGTGCGGGCGGGAGAGGGTCAGGCGGTCAGGGCGCGCAGGGCGTCGAGGACGCGGCGCACCGAGCGCTGCGGGTCGGCGCGCGGGTCGTGCACCCACTCGTGGGCGCTGACGCGCAGCAGCGCGCCGACGACGGCGGCGACGGCCTGCGCGTGCAGGTCGTCGCCGCCGGGGCTGCGGCGGGCGTAGGCCCCGGCGAACACCTGCTCGGTCTCGTGGAAGCGGGCGAGCATCCCGGGCAGCAGGTCCGGGTTGGCCTCGACGACGCCCACGACGCGCAGGAAGCGGTCGCGGTCGGCGGCCATGACCGCCGACTGGGCGACCAGCAGCTCCTCCAGCGCGGGCAGCAGCGGCCCGGTGGAGGTGGCGAAGCGCTCGAGGGCGGCCTCGTCCCAGGTGTGCCCGGAGTGCAGCAGGGCGTCGTCCTTGGACGGGAAGTAGTTGAAGAAGGTGCGGCGGGAGACGCCGGCCTCGGCGGCGATGGCGTCGGCGGTCACGGCCGCCCAGCCGTCGCGGCAGGCGAGGTCGAGGGCGGCGGCCGCGATCTGGTCGGCGGTCTCCTGCCGGCGGCGCTCGCGCAGGGGGGAGGTCACCGGCTGAATGTGCACTCAGTGCACGTCGTGCGTCAAGTGCATTCTCCGCACGGTGTGCACCGGACGGGGGGTGCGCCGCGTGCGGGCCGCGCGAGCGGGTGGTCGACTGGCCCCATGACCCGCATCGGCACCTCCGAGCTCGACGTCCGCCCCCTGTGCCTGGGCACCAACACCTTCGGCTGGACCTCCGACGAGGCCGAGTCCCACCGCGTGCTCGACGCCTTCGTCGACGCCGGCGGCGACTTCCTCGACACCGCCGACGTCTACTCGGCCTGGTCCGACGGCGGCGCCGGCATCTCCGAGACGATCATCGGGTCCTGGTTCGCGAAGTCCGGCAAGCGCGACGCCGTCGTCCTGGCCACCAAGGTCGGCAAGGCCCCCGGCCTGGACGACCTGCGCGCCGACACGATCCGCCGCGGCGTCGACGCCTCCCTGCAGCGCCTGCGCACCGACCGCATCGACCTGTACTGGGCGCACGCCGACGACGAGGGCACCCCCCTGGCCGAGACCCTCGGCGCCTTCGACGAGCTCGTCACCGCCGGGAAGGTCCGCGCGATCGGCGCCTCCAACTACAGCGCCCCCCGCCTGGAGGAGGCGCTGGAGACCTCCCGCCGCGAGGGCTTCGCCAGCTACGTCGCCCTGCAGAACCACTACAACCTCGTCGAGCGCGGCGAGTACGAGGAGCGCACCGCCGACGTCGTCGCCGCCAACGGCCTGGCGATGGTCCCCTACTCGGCGCTCGCCTCCGGGTTCCTCACCGGCAAGTACCGCCCCGGGCAGCTCGCCGACAGCCAGCGGCAGGCCAAGGCCGCCGCCTACCTCGACGACCCCCGCGGCCCCCGCGTCCTCGCCGCCCTCGACGAGGTCGCCGCCGCCCACGGCACCGACGTCACCAGCGTCGCCCTGGCCTGGCTCGCCCAGCAGGACACCGTCGTCGCGCCCATCGCCTCCGCGCGCACCGTCGAGCAGCTGCCCACCCTCCTCGCGGCCGCCGACCTGCAGCTCACCCAGGACGAGCTCGCCGCCCTGGAGCGCGCCTCCCGCTGATCCTCACCACTCCCCCACGGCTCGGGGCGACGCGCGCGCGGGCGGTGCCGCACAGTGGAGGCATGGCGACCTCGACCCCCGTGCAGCAGCGACCGCGCTCCGGCCGGCGGCCCGCGCGCGCGTCCGTCGCGGCCGCCGCCACCGCCCTCGTGCCGGCGGCCGCCCTGGCCGTCCTCTACTGGGCCGCCGTCCTCACCTCGCGGGGGCAGACCGCCGAGAACGCCCTGCACGCCGCGGCCAGCGGGCGCAGTGTCGCGGACGGGGTGGGCTGGCTGCAGCCGCTGTTCGGCGTCGAGCAGTCGCTGCGGCCCGTCCACCTGCTCGCCGGCCTCGCCGCGCTCACCGCCGTCGGACTGCTCAGCGGGCGCGGGCGGCTGCGGCGCACCGTCCAGGGCGTCGGGGTCGCCCTCGGCACCCTCGGCGTCACCGAGGTCCTCAAGCACGTCGTCCTCGAGCGGCCCGACCTCGGCGCGGTCTACGGCCCCTACGCCAACAGCCTGCCCAGCGGTCACACCGCCGCCGTCCTCGGCCTCGCGCTCGGGCTGCTGCTCGTCGTCCCCCGCGTCCTGCGCCTGCCCGTCGCCCTCGCCGGCGCCTTCGCCGCCGGCAGCATGGCCGCCTTCGTCGTCGACGACGGCTGGCACCGCGTCAGCGACGTCCTGGCCTCCGCGCTCGTCGGGGCGAGCGTCCTGTGCCTCGCGCTCGCCCTGCCCTCCCCGGCGCGCCGGCGCCCCGGCCGGCTGCTCGCGCTGGCCACCGGCGTGCCCGTCCTGTCCGCGCTGGCCCTCGTCGTCACCTACACCGGCCCCGTGGCCGGGTTCCGCACCGGCGTGGCCGCCGGCGCCGCCGTCGTCGCCGCCACCGTCCTGCTCGCGGCGCGCGCCGTGCCGCGCGAGCCCGGCCGCCGCGGGTGAGCCGCGAGAGGTGGGCCGAGGGCACGGCGGGCAGGATGGGAGCCATGTCCGACGCCACGTCCGACCCCACCAACGTCCCCGAGGACCCCACCCCGCCCGACGCGCCCCGCGAGACCGCGGACGGCCCGGACCCGCGGGTCGTCGTCGTCACGCCCCAGGGGATGGGCATCGCCGAACCGCCCGAGGACGGCGCGCCGGGACCGGCCGACATGGTCTCCCAGCCCGCCAAGGTCATGCGGATCGGCAGCATGGTCAAGCAGCTGCTGGAGGAGGTGCGCTCCGCCCCCCTCGACGAGGCCGGCCGCGCGCGCCTGGCGTCCATCCACGACCGCTCCATCTCCGAGCTGGAGGACGGCCTGGCCCCCGAGCTGGTCGAGGAGCTGCGCCGCATCGCGCTGCCGTTCGCGCAGGGCTCCGCGCCCTCGGAGAGCGAGCTGCGGATCGCCCAGGCCCAGCTCGTCGGCTGGCTGGAGGGCCTCTTCCACGGCATCCAGACCGCCCTCGTCGCCCAGCAGATGGCCGCGCAGGCGCAGCTGCAGGAGATGCGCCGCGCCCTACCCGGCGGCGGGCCGCAGGGACCCCGCGGCGGGATGCCGACCGTGCAGCCGCCCACCACCGGGCAGTACCTGTGAGGCGGCCCGCCCGGCCGTGAGGCTCGCCTTCTGGCGGCGCGCGCCCGATCCCCTCGGCGAGGGCGTCTGGGCGCGCGCCGCGCACACCGTCGACCGCTCGGTGCGCCGCTTCGAGCAGGTCACCGACGGTTGCCCGCCCGGCCCCGCGCGCACCGCGCTGGAGGCGTACCTGCCGCGCGTCGACCTCGTCGCGCGCGCGGCCCGGGCCCGCGCCGTGCAGGCGCAGGCCGAGGCCCCCTCGACGGAGTTCCTCGTGCCCGCGGGCCCCGACGGCGAGCACCCCGAGGTCCACCGGCGGCTGACCCGCACCGCGACCGCCTGCGCGCAGGCCGCCGAGGCCGCCGCCCTGCTGCGGGTGGGCGCGGGCAGCGTGGAGGCCGTCGAGCGGGCCGTGGTCCGCGCCGAGGAGCTGGCCGGCCTGCCGCCCGGCGGTCAGCCGGACGGCGGGCGGTAGCGCGTGCGGACGTTGCGCACGCCGAAGAGCACCGCGTACGCCAGGTAGAGCGCGAAGGCCGCCACCGCCCACCACGGCAGCTGCCCGGTGCCCGTGCGCGCCGCGTGCAGCGGGGCCAGGACCACGACGACGGCCAGCAGCAGCACCGTCGCCGCGCCGAACTCCGCCAGGTCCTCCCGCAGCCGCCGGCGCAGCTCCGGCTCGTGCTCCGGGGCGCTCCACACGTCCTTGTGCGGGACGTTCACCCACTCCAGCGGCAGCCGGTGCGCGGTCAGCACCAGGACGGCCAGCAGCGCCACCGTGCCCCCGCCCACGAGGACGTCGAGGGTCAGCGCCTGCGCCCGCGTGCCCCAGCGGTCCACGTCGCCGCCGGCGCCGAAGTGCAGCGGCACCCGCTCCGGCAGCAGCACCGCGCTGAGGGCGAGCACCCCCGCGAACAGCACCACCGACACCCAGAACAGCCGCTCCCGCCCCACCCGCCGAGCTTCGCACGGGTGCCCCTGTCGGAGCTGGGTGCCACAGTGAGCCGCGGCGCCACCACCCGGCGTCACGAGCTGCAGCACCGTGAGGAGACGCCGCCGTGCACATCGACAACGCCCGCGAGCTGAAGGCCCGGCTGCGCGCGGAGGCCCTGACCACCACCGCTCAGGCGGCCGGCGCCCCCGCCGGCGTCGCCTCCGTGGGCATCAGCGTCCTCGGCAGCGGCACCGACGGACCCCGCTACGGCCTGGCCGTGCGCTGGTCCGGCCCCCGCGGCGAGGCCCTCCTGGACCGCACCCGGACCCTGACCAGCGGCACCGGCGCCGAGCAGGAGGTGGACGTGCGCGACGTCGGCCGGATCGTCGCCCTCACCGCCCCCACCGCCGACCGCACCTGGACCCCCGGCTCGCTGCAGCGGCGCGTGCGCCCCCTGCACCCCGGCCTGTCCATCGCCCACGACCGGGTGACCGCCGGCACCCTGGGCGCCTTCGTGCGCGTGGAGGGCTCCGACGGCGTCTACGCGCTGTCGAACAACCACGTCCTCGCCGACTCCGACCGCGCCCGGCTCGAGGACGCCGTCCTGCAGCCCGGGCCCGCCGACCGCGGCGGCGCCCGCGACCGCGTCGGCCGCCTCGCGCGCGCCGTGCCGCTGGAGGCCGGCGGCGGCAACGCCGTCGACGCGGCCGTCGCCCTGCTCGAGGACGTCGGCGACGGCGACTGGGACCCCACCTACCCCGTGGGCAGGCTCGTCGGCTGGACCGAGCCCGACGACGAGGTCCCCGTCGAGAAGGTCGGGCGCACCACCGGCTGGACCACCGGCCGCATCAGCGCCATCGAGCTGGACGACGTGGCCGTCGAGTACCCCGTCGGCGTCGTCTCCTTCGACGGGCAGGTCGAGGTCACCGGCAGCGGCGGCCCCTTCTCCGCCGGCGGCGACTCCGGCTCCCTCGTCTACCGGCCCGACACCCGGCAGGCCGTCGGCCTGCTCTTCGCCGGCAGCGAGCGCGGCGGCGAGGACGGCACCGGCCTCACCTTCTGCAACCCGATCGGCCTGGCGCTGGAACGGCTGGGTGCGACACTGCTGGTGTGACCGCTGGCGCCGTGCCCGACGGGGTGCCCGACCGCGCGCTCGCGCGCGCGGCGAAGGCGCACGTCCAGGCGATGCTCGCCGGGGACGCGCGCGTCAACGGGATCGGCCTGACGCGCGTGTCCAGCTCCTGGGCCGTGAAGGTCAACGTCGCCACCGACGACGAGCTGCCCGAGCTGCCCCCGACCGTCGACGGGGTGCCCGTCGAGGTCGTGCACGTCGGGCGGATCACTCCCCGCGGAGCCTGAGCAGCCGCTCCAGCACCTGCGCCACACCGTCGTCCTCGCACGCGCCGGCGACGTCGTCGGCCGCCGCGAGCGCGTCGGGGTGGGCGTCGGCCACCGCGTAGGAGCGGCCCGCCCAGCGCAGCATCTCCAGGTCGTTGGGCATGTCCCCGAACGCGACGACGCCCCCGGCGCCCACCCCGCGGTCGGCGGCGACCTCCGCCAGCGTCGACGCCTTGCTGACGCCGGCGGCCATCACCTCGATGAGGGAGTCCACCGCGTTGGAGTGGGTGACGTTCACGAGGTCCCCCACCTCGCGGCGGGCCACGGCGAGCATCTCGTCGCTGGGCACGCCCGGGCACTTGGCCAGGACCTTCACCAGCGGCGGGGCGTCGGCCAGCAGGTCGCCCATCGCCCCGACCCGCTGCTCCAGGCCGGTGTCGAAGCGGGTGGCGTAGGAGTCCTCGCGGCGGAACCCGACGACGGCCTCCAGGGCGAACCCGATCCCGGGCAGCGCGGCCCGCAGCCGCCCGGTCACCTCCTCGACGACGTCGCGGTCGATGACGTGCTCGCGCACCACCCGGTCGGTGTCCAGGTCGTAGACGACGGCGCCGTTGGCGCACACCACCTGACCGGCCAGCCCGGCCTCGGCGGCCAGCGGCGTCACCCACCGCGGCGGGCGGCCCGTCACCGGGACGACGGGGACGCCGGCGCGCGCGCAGGCCGCGAACGCGGCCAGGGTCCGCTGCGACAGCGGCCGCTCGCGGGGGATCACGGTGCCGTCCAGGTCGGTGGCCACCAGGCCCCAGCCGGCGGCGAAGGCGCGCTCGGCGTCGGCGCGCTCGGCGGGGGCGTCGGGGCGGGTACCGGTCGCGGGCTCCGTCGTCACCGCCTCATCCTCCCCCACGCCCGCCGGGCCCTCGCCCCGCCCGCCTCCCCCGCACCCCCTCCCGCGGTGATCACGGGTGGTCGAGCTCTCACCCATCCGTGATCACCGTGATCTTGCTGGGAAACCCTGCAAGATCACGGAGGGAGGGGCGGGGCTCAGCGCAGGAGGTCGTCGAGGACGTCGGCCAGGCCGTCGTCGCGCACGTCGCCCGTCACGGCGTCGGCGGCCGCCCTGACCTCCTCGGGGGCGTTGCCCATCGCGATCCCGCGCGCCGCCCACCGCAGCATCTCCACGTCGTTGCGCCCGTCGCCGACCGCCACCGTCGCCGACCGCGGCACCCGCAGGCGCTCGCGGACGTCCTCCAGCGCGCTCGCCTTCGTCACGCCCTCCGGGGCCAGGTCCAGCCACGCCGTCCAGCCCACCGAGTACGCCACCCCGTGCAGGCCGACCCGGTCGACCAGCTGCAGGAACTGCGCGCTCGTGTGCTCGGGGCTGCGGACCACGACGCGCAGCACCGGCTCGGTGAACAGCTCCTCGAACGGCACGACCTCCAGCTCACCGGTCAGCTCCCCGTCCGGGAACGGCGCCGTCACCTTGAACCCGCGGCCCAGGACCTCCACCGCGAACAGGCCCGCGGGCAGGTCCTCGCGCAGCGCCCCGGCGACCGCCGACGGGTCGAACGTGTGCACCGACACCACCCGGTAGCCCTCGGCGACACCCGTGTCCAGCTCCACGGTGGCCGCGCCGTTGCTGCACACCAGGTACCCGGAGTCCAGCCCTAGGCGCTGCACCACCGGCAGCACGCCGTGCAGCGAGCGGCCCGTGGCCACCACGACGTGCGCGCCGCTCTTGGCCAGGCGCTGCACCGCCTCGCGCACCCGGTCCGACAGCGCCTCGTCGTGGTCGACGATCGTGCCGTCGACGTCCAGGCAGACCAGCAGCTCCCCGCCCGCACCCGTCCCCGTGTCCACCCGACGACCCTACGGCGCGGGCAGCGGACGCACCGGCTGGAGCACGTCCAGGCCCACGAACGGACGCAGGGCCTCCGGCACGCGCACCGAGCCGTCCGCCTGCTGGTGGTTCTCCAGGATCGCCACCAGCCAGCGGGTGGTCGCCAGGGTGCCGTTGAGGGTCGCCACCGGGCGCGTGCCGCCGCCGGCGTCGGCGCCCTGGCGCTCGCGGATCCCCAGCCGGCGCGCCTGGAACGTCGTGCAGTTCGACGTCGAGGTCAGCTCCCGGTAGGCGCCCTGGGACGGGATCCACGCCTCGCAGTCGTACTTGCGCGCGGCCGAGGAGCCCAGGTCGCCCGCGGCGACGTCGATGACGCGGTACGGCACCTCGACGGCGTCGAGCACCTCCCGCTCCCAGCCCAGCAGCCGCCGGTGCTCCTCGGCGGCGTCCTCGGGCCGGCAGAAGGAGAACATCTCCACCTTGTGGAACTGGTGCACGCGCACGATCCCGCGGGTGTCCTTGCCGTAGGAGCCCGCCTCGCGGCGGTAGCAGGCCGACCATCCGGCGTAGCGCAGCGGGCCGCCGGACAGGTCGAGGATCTCGTCGGCGTGGAACCCGGCCAGCGCCACCTCCGAGGTGCCCGTCAGGTAGAGGTCGTCCTCCTCCAGCCGGTACACCTCCGCCGCGTGCGCCCCGAGGAACCCGGTGCCGGCCATCACCTGCGGCTTGACGAGCGTCGGGGTGATCACCGGGGTGAACCCGGCCTCCAGGGCCTTGGCGACCGCCAGGTTCAGCAGCCCCAGCTCCAGGCGCGCGCCCACGCCCGTGAGGAAGTAGAAGCGCGAGCCGGACACCTTCGCGCCGCGCTCGGTGTCGATGGCGGCCAGCGCCTCGCCCAGCTCCAGGTGGTCGCGCCAGGCGGCCAGCCCCTCCGGCAGCTGCGGCGGGGCGCCGACCTCCTCCAGGACGACGAAGTCGGCCTCGCCGCCGGGCGGGACGCCGTCCTCGACGACGTTGGGGATGCGGCCCAGCAGCGCCTCGAACTCCGCCGCGGCCGTGTCCGCCTCGGCCTGGGCGGCCTTGACGCGGTCGGCGAGCCCCTTGACCTCCGCCAGCAGCGCCCGCTTCTCCTCGCCCTGCGCGCGGGCGACGTCCTTGCCGCGGGACTTCTGCTCGGCGCGCAGCCGCTCGAACTCGGCGATCGCGCCGCGGCGCCGGGAGTCCGCGGTCAGCGCGGCGTCGACGACCGCGTCGTCCTCGCCCCGCGCGCGCTGGCTGGCCCTGACGGCCTCCGGGTCGTCCCTCAGCAGTCGCAGGTCGATCACCCGCAGAACCCTATCGCCGGCGCGGGCCGCCGCACCGGGGCGGGCGGGGCGGGCCGGTAGCGTGCCGGGGTGGCCGGCGGTGATCTCCAGGCGAGCGACGCCCTCGTCGCCGTCCCGCTGGCGGCGACGGTGGCGCTGGCGGTGGCGCTGGTCGTGGTGACGGGCCTGTGGCTGCGCGAGCGGCGCGCCGCTCGCCGGTACCGCGCCCTGTTCGAGACGCCGCGCCCGCAGGTGCCCGTCCACGTCCCGCCCACCCCCGCGACGGTGCGCCGGCAGCGGGCCGCGGTCGTGGTGAACCTGTCGAAGTTCAGCGACCTGGACCCGGCCGCGCAGCTGCGCCGGCAGGCGTACGTGGACGCCGCCTTCCGCCAGCACGGCTGGGAGGAGCCGCTGTGGCTGCGGACCACGCCCACCGAGCACGGCGCCGAGCAGGCGCGCGAGGCGCTGGCCGCGGGCGTGGACGTCGTCGTGGCCTGCGGCGGGGACGGCACCGTGCGCTCGGTGGCCGAGGCGCTGGCCGGCACCGGCGTGCCGATGGGGGTGCTGCCGGCGGGCACCGCCAACCTCCTGGCCCGCAACCTCGACCTGCCGCACACCGACCTGGCGCGCGCCCTCGACGTGGTCTTCTCCGCCCCCGACCAGCCGGTGGACGTCGGCTGGCTGGAGGTGGACCGCACGGGCGCCGACCCGGTGCCCGAGCGGCACCTGTTCCTCGTCATGGCGGGCCTGGGCTTCGACGCGGCCGTCATGGCGGGCGTGGAGGACCGCCTGAAGCGGCGGCTGGGCTACGGCGCGTACGTCGTCTCGGGCGCCCGGGCCCTGTGGGGGCCGCAGGCGCGGGCGGGGGTGCGGGTCGACGACGGGCCCTGGCACCAGGTGCGCACGCGCGGGGTGATCGTCGGCAACTGCGGGAAGCTGACGCGCAACCTCGTGCTCATGCCCGACGCCGAGATCGACGACGGCTACCTGGACGCCGTGGTGCTCTCCCCCCGCGGCGGCATCGGCTGGGGCGAGGTCGCCTGGGCGATCCTCACCCGCGACCGGCGCGGGCAGCGGCGCGTGCAGCACCTGCGCGGGCGCACCGTGGAGGTGCGGCTGGAGGCCCCGCAGGAGGTCGAGCTGGACGGCGACCCGATCGGCGCGGCCCGGCGCGTGTCGGTCGCCGTGGACCCGGGGGTGCTGCTGGTGCGCGCGCACCCGTGGCCGCGCACCGCCCGCCGCTGACGCGGGGCGGCGGAGCTCAGCCGCCGACCTCGGCGGGCAGCGCCTCCGCCCGGTCGGGCGCCACGACGGTGCGGTCGCGGCCGGTGCGCTTGGCCCGGTAGAGGGCCTGGTCGGCGCGGGCGAGGACGGCCATCGGCACCTCGGCCCCGTCCCAGGTGGCCACCCCGATGGAGCAGGTCTGCCCGTCCGGCACGCCCCGGTGCACGGCGGCCAGGCGCTGCACCGCCTCCTGCGCCCCGCACGCCAGCAGGACCGTGAACTCCTCCCCGCCCCAGCGGGCCAGGAACGCGCCGGGCAGCGACCCGGTCCAGGCGCGCGCGGCCTCGCGCAGCAGGTCGTCGCCGCCGTCGTGGCCGTGGGCGTCGTTGTACTGCTTGAAGCGGTCCAGGTCGACGATGGCGACCGTCATGGGGGTGCCGGCGGCGCGGGCGGCGACGAAGGCGCGCGCGACGGTCGCGTCCCAGGCGCGGCGGTTGGGCAGCCCGGTGAGCGGGTCGGTCTCGGCCAGTCGCTCCACCTCGCTGCGCTGGGCCTGCACGGCGCGCAGGAGGCCGGACAGGCGCACCAGGACGAGCAGCACGACGACGACGGTGCCGGCCTGCAGCCACGGACCGTGGTCGTACCCGCCGAGGTCCAGCAGCTCGTCGGCCAGGGAGGCCAGCGGCAGCGCGACCGCGGCCACCCCGAGCACGGGCAGGCGCAGCTGCCCGGTGTCGCGGCCGGCGGGCGCGGAGCCCAGGGCGACGGCGCTGCGGCTGACGGCGGCCGCCGCGCACAGCACGTAGAAGGACAGCCAGCACAGCTCCACGGCCGCGGGCGGCACGTAGGACCCTGTCGCGGCCGTCCACAGCGCGTACGACAGGTCGGCCACGACGGTGCCGGCCAGGGCCGCGGCCAGGAACCAGTAGGCGCGGGGGCGGTGCCCGCTCCAGCCGGCGGTGCGCGCCAGCAGGACGACGACGGCGATGTCGAAGAGGGGGAAGAACGCCGCCGTCACCCGGTCCGCCCCCCGGGTCCCCTCCACGGCGGGCAGCAGGTTGAACAGGACGAGGAGGGTGCCGACGCTGACGGCCACGACGAGGGTGTCCACGAGCACCCCGCGCGAGACGCGCCAGGGGGGGCGGGTCAGGCGCAGCACGCCGGCCAGCAGGAGCACGTCGGCGACGACGAAGGCGACCTCGCCGGGCACCGGCGGGACGAACCGGTCGTGGCTCAGCTGCGCGACGGCGCTGACCGCCTCACCGGCGATGAACCCGAACTGCGCGAGGACGACGAGGGTCCAGCGCCGCCGCCACGGCGACCGGCTGACCGCGACGACGAGCGCGGCGACGGAGGCCACGAGGACCGTCCAGTACAGGGACCGGCGCCAGAGCCCGTCGGCGGGCAGCAGCAGGTAGACGGGCGCGACCAGCAGCAGGTAGACGGCCAGGACGACGTGCTCGGGACGGGTGCGCACCCCGCCTCCCCGGGCGGCGCGCAGCGCTCCCGCGAGGCCGGTGGCGCTCACGGCGCACCACCCGCGGGAGGGCGGCGCGGCGAGGACCCGGCGGTGCCCACGGCACCCAGGGTGCACCGTCCGTGACGGACGCGCCGCTCCTCGCGGAGCCCGCCGGCGCGCACCCGGCAGCGCGAGAGCCCCGGGCACCCCGCGCCGCGGGGGCACGGGGAGGGCGCGGCGCGCGGTCGGGTGTCCACGTCCCAGGTGTCGGGTCACCGGCGGTGGCGCTGGATGCTCCGTGCGGGTCACGCCCGTGCTGGCCGACCGGGTGACGGCGCGGGGCGCCGTGGTGGAGCGGCGGGCGGGGGCGGTCCGGTCAGGCGCCGGAGCCGGCGCGCAGCCGGTCCAGCCACGCCTGCGCGTCGGCGAACGCGGCGTCCGTCGGCCCGGAGCCGGTGATGGCGCTGCCGCCGTCGCCGCGCGGGTAGCTGCCCAGGAAGCGCACCTGCTCGCACACGCGGTGCAGCCCCATGAGGGTCTCGCCCACCCGCGGGTCGGCCAGGTGCCCGTCGCAGTCGATGGAGAAGCAGTACCGGCCCAGCGCGTCCCCCGCGGGCCGGGACTCGATGCGGGTCAGGTTGATGCCGCGGGTGACGAACTGCTCCAGCGCCTCCACGAGCGCGCCGGGGCGCTCCTCGCGCAGGAAGACGACCATCGACGTCTTGTCCCGCCCGCTGGGCGGCGGGGTGGCGCCGGGCCGGGAGACGAGCACGAAGCGCGTCTGGGCGCCCGGGCGGTCCTCGATGCCGGAGGCCAGGACCTCCAGGCCGAAGCGCTCGGCGGCGCCGAGGTTGCAGACGGCGGCCTCGCCGGGCTCACCGGCCCCGTCCTCCGCGAGCGCCTGCGCGGCGGCCGCGGTCGAGGTGGCGGGCACGTACCGCGCCCCCGGCAGGCTGGTCGCCAGCCAGCGGCGCACCTGGGCGTGGGCGTGCGAGTGCGTGGACACGCGCCGCACGTCGGCCAGCCGGGTGCCGGGGCGGGCGGCGAGCACGAAGGAGACGGGCAGGACGACCTCGGCGACGACGACGAGGGGGGCGCCGACGGCCAGGCCGTCGAGGGTGGCGGGCACCCCGCCCTCGACGGAGTTCTCGATGGGCACGCAGCCGACGTCGGCGCGCCCGGCGCGCACGGCCTCCAGCACGGCGTCGACGCTGGGCAGCGGCTCGGCGGGCGCCTCGCCGACGACCCGGCGCAGCGCCGCCTCGGTGAACGTCCCCGCGGGGCCGAAGTAGGCGTAGCGGGTCTGCGGGCTCGGTGTCGGCGCGGTCGGCACGGTCGGCCACAGTAGCCCCGGCCGCTCCTCCCCCGCCGTGGTCGTGGAGGGGTGAACCGTCACCCGTCCACGATCACGGCGGGGTGGAGCAGGGGCGGGACCGCACCCGGGTCAGCCGGCGCGGCGCAGCCGGCGGTCGGGGCGCCGGCTCCACATCTCCTCGCGCTGGTCCTCGGTCAGCCCGCCCCAGACGCCGTACGCCTCGCGGTGGCGCAGCACGTGCTCGCGGCAGCGGCGCAGCACGGGGCACTCGGCGCAGATGGCCAGCGCGGCCGCGTCGCGGTGCTGGCGGGCGGCGCCGCGCTCGAGCTCGGGGTGGAAGAAGAGCTCGGGGTCGGCCTCGCGGCAGGAGCCGCGCAGCTGCCAGTCCCAGTCGTCGCTGGTGGGGCGCAACGCCGCCCTGGCCGTCCTCGTCGCCGTCCTCGTCGTGGTCTCGGTCACCGTCGGTCCCCCCTCGGTGGAGTCGGTCGGGCCCGCGTCGCGGGTACGAGTGACGCAGTTCCCCGGGGTTCAGGACCCTAAACGCTCTGCGACTGATTAGTCACGGGTTGTCATCACGCGGGCGGGCTCGTCACGCTCCGGCACCGCCCGCTCCCGGCCGTCCGGCACCAGGCGCCACAGCGCGAACAGCGACAGGCACGCCCACCACAGTCCCCCGTTCTGCACGACCCGGGCCAGCACCACCGGCACGTCCCCCGACGCCAGCAGGTTCGCCCCGATCCACGGCCAGGCCACCCACGCCGTCGACAGCGCCACCGCGGCCACCACCGTCCGCCGCAGCGCCCGCCCGTCGCCCACCAGCGCCGCCACCACCACGACGCCCCAGTGCAGGTGGTGCAGCCACGAGACCGGCGAGACGAGGACCGCCACCAGCCCGCACGCCGCCACCTCCCCCACGAGCGAGCCGCGCCGGAACATCGCCCGCGCCACCGCGAAGCCCAGGACCGCGGCGAGGACCACCAGCGCCAGCCACAGCGCCTGCGTCGCCCCGTCCGACAGGTACAGGCGCAGCACGAAGCCGCGCAGCGACTGGTTGGAGGAGCCGGCGTTCGGGCCCAGCCGGTCGGAGGCGAACAGCGCCGAGGTCCAGAACTCGAACGACGCCTCCGGCGCCACCGCGAAGGTCCCC
The DNA here is from genome assembly GCF_050871905.1 of Kineococcus haloalkalitolerans. NCBI lineage: Bacteria > Bacillati > Actinomycetota > Actinomycetes > Kineosporiales > Kineosporiaceae > Kineococcus > Kineococcus haloalkalitolerans. The sequence goes on along the minus strand of NZ_JBJLSH010000032.1, from coordinate 3,305 downwards.
AGCGTCACCGCGACCGCCGCCGCCACCGCGTTGCGCAGCTCGCGCCACTGCCGGGTCAGCGCGAAGTGGACGAGGAAGACGCCCGGCGTCAGCTTGACCGCGACAGCCAGCCCGACGAGCGTCCCGCGCGGCCAGCGCAGGTGCCGGCGGCCCAGGCGCACGCCGTCGCGGCCGCGGACGACGTCCAGCAGGCACAGCGCCACCAGCAGCGCGTTGACCTGCCCGAAGCGGATCCCCTCGCCCACCGCGGAGATCCACACGCAGCCCGCCGCGACGAGCCCCTGCGCCAGCCCGGCCCGCGCACCGGCCCGCTCCAGCAGCGGCCGGAACGCCACGCCCACCGTCACCCACAGCAGCGCCAGCTGGAACGCCGTCCACAGCCAGCCCGCCACCGCGAACGGCACCAGCACCAGCGGCGTCGCCAGCAGCGCGGAGAACGTCGGGTACGTGAAGGGCAGGACCTGCGGGACCTCGGTGGTGAACTCGTACAGCGGCCGGCCGATCAGCAGGCTGCGGCCCGCCTCCCGGTACACCTCCAGGTCGACCTGCCACTGGTCCTCCGGGTAGCCCACGAGGTACCGGTGCACGATCGGCGCCGCGGCCGCCAGGAGGACCAGCACCCCCAGCAGCTGCCAGCCCCGGCGCGCCCGCGCCGCCGTCCGCCCGCCCGTGTCCACGCGGGCGATCCTCCCGCAGGTCCGCACGGGACCCGCCCACCACGCCCGCACGAGCCCCCCGCGCAGCGCCCGGGACGGCCCGCGCGCCCACCTAGCCTGGGAGGGTGCCGCGCCCCGCCCCCGTCCCCGCCCCGCGGGTCAGTCCCGCGAGCCCCCCGGCCCGGCGGTGGCTGCCCGCGGTCCTGGCGGTCCTCGCCGCCCTCGTGCTCGCGCTGCCCGCCCTCGCGCTGCCCGCCCGCGCGCTCGCCGCGGCCCCCGGCCCGGACGGCACCGCCGCCGCGGGACCGGTCGTCCTCGTCGGCACCGGCGGGCTGCGCTGGTCGGACGTGTCCGCCGACGCCACCCCGGTGCTGGCCGGGCTGGCCGGCGAGGGCGCGGTCGGCACCGTCGCCGTGCGCAGCGTCTTCACCGCCGCCTGCCCCGGCGACGGCTGGCTCGGGCTGTCGGCGGGGCGGCGGGCCACGGACTTCGACGGCACGTCGGCCGAGCACGTGCGCGCGGCCTGCGCGCCCCTGTCCGATCCCGTGCCCGACCCCGTGACCGCGGACGGCCCCGCCGACGCCACCGCTGACGGCGCGCCGGCCCCCGCGCAGCAGCCCGACGCCGAGCGCTACCGCGCGATCGCGGCCGCCGGCACGTTCGGCGCCTCCCCCGGCCTGCTCGGCGACGCCCTGCGCGGGGGCGGCGCCTCGACGCTCGCGCTGGGCCCCGGTGCGGCGATCGCCCTCGCCGGCCGCGACGGGTCCGTGCCCGCCTACGCCGGGCCCACCGGGCCCACCGCCGACGGCTGGGAGCCCGCCGAGCTGGCCGAGCGGGTCCGCGAGGCCGTGGCCGGCGGCACCGACCTCCTCGTCGTCGACGCCGGCGCCGTGCGCGACCCCGCCGACCTGCCCGCCGAGGAGGAGCCTCCGGCCGCCTCCCGCGCCGAGCAGGTCGCCGCCGTCGAGGCCCGCGTCGCCGCCGTCCGCGAGGCCCTCACCGCCGCCGGCGCCGACCCGGCCACCGGGGCGTCCACGCTGCTGGTCGCCTCGCTGGCCGACGCCGGGCGCACCGCCCACCTGCAGTACGCCGGCGCCGTGGGGGCCGCGCCGGTGGGCGGCGACCTCTACGACGGGCTGCTGGAGTCCCGCTCGACCCGGCAGACCGGCATCGTGCAGACCACCGACCTGACGCCCACGCTGCTGGCGCTCGCGCTGGGCGGCGACCACGGCACCCCCGGCCTGGTCGGCGCGCCCGTCGGCTCCACGGAGGCGGGCACCAGCGCCGCCGAGCGGGTGGAGAAGGTGCGCGACCTGGACCTGGCGGCGCAGGCCGTCCAGCCGCTCGTGCAGCCCTTCTACACCGGCTGGGTGCTCTCGCAGGTCGTCCTGTACGCGGTGGCCACCTTCGCGCTGCGCCGCTCCTGGGGCGGCCCGCGCGGGCGGCGGCGGGTGCTGGCGTGGCTGCGGGCGCTCGCCGTCGTCTACGGCGCGGTGCCCGCCTCGACGTTCCTGGCCAACACGCTGCCGTGGTGGCGGGCGGAGGGCTCGCACCTGCTCGCCGTGACCGGCGCCTGCGCCCTGCACGTCGCGCTCATCACGGCGCTGGCGCTGCTGGGGCCGTGGCGGCGCAGCCCGCTGGGGCCGCTGGGCGTCGTCGGCGCCGTCACCGCGGGCGTGCTGACGGTGGACGTGCTGACGGGCTCGCGGCTCATCACCTCCAGCCTCAACGGCCTGCAGCCGGTCGTGGCGGGCCGCTTCTACGGCCTGGGCAACGCCCAGTTCGCGCTGTTCGCCACGGGCACCCTGCTGGCGCTGGTCGCCGTGGCCGACGCGCTCGTGCGCCGCGGGCGCCGGCGCGCGGCCGTCGTGGTCGTCGCCGTGGTCGGGGCGGCGGCCGTGTGGGTCAACGGGGTGCCCGGCGCCGACTTCGGCGGGCCGCCCGCCTCCGTGCCCGCGTTCGGCCTGCTGGCCCTGTACGTGGCGGGGGTGCGGATCACCTGGCGGCGGGTGCTGCTGCTGCTGGCCGGCACGGTCGTGGTCATCACCTCCATCGCGCTGGTGGACTGGCTGCGCCCGGTCGACGACCAGACGCACCTGGGCCGCTTCGTGCAGACCGTCCTCGACGGCGGCGCCTGGCAGGTCGTGGAGCGCAAGGCGCTGCAGAACTGGCGCATCCTCGTCGGCTCGTGGCTGACGCTGGTGCTGCCGTTCGCGGCGGCGTTCACGGCGTTCGTGCTGGCCCGGCCCGGCGCGGTGGGCGTCTCGGCGCTGCAGCGCGCCTACGACCGCCACCCCGTCCTCAAGCCCGGCATGGTCTGCCTGGGCGTGCTGCTGGTCATCGGCTTCGCCGTCAACGACTCCGGCACGGCCATCCCGGCCGTGGGCCTGATGCTGGCGCTGCCGCTGCTGACCGCCGCCTGCACGCAGGTGCTGGCCCTGGCCGAGCGCCCGGCGCCCGGCGCGCCGGAGGCGGCCACCGCCAGCGCGTCCCCCGCCCCCCGCCCCTGACCGCTCCCCCGACCCTCCCGCCCTGCCCCTCCCCGGGGGGGGGGGGGGGGGGGGGGGGGGGGCGGGGGGCGGGGGGGGGGGGGGGGGGGGGGCGGGGGGGGGGGGGGCGGGCGGGGGGCGGGGCTGGGCCGCTCCGGCG